>JBJOHE010000429.1:0-2974 GCA_046047895.1 Planctomycetota bacterium
TGCTCGAAGGCCATCCCTTCGAGCGAGTCGGCGGCTCGAGCAGGGTGCAGGTGGACGTGCGTGTGGTGGCCGCCACCAATCGCGACCTCGAAGCGGCCGTGATGGCCGGCGAGTTCCGCCGCGATCTCTACTTCCGGCTCAAGGTGGTCGAGATCATCGTGCCCCCGCTGCGGAAGCGGCCGGAAGACATCGAGGCGATCGCCAGCCATTTCCTCTCGCGATTCGCAGCCGAGACCGGCCGACGGATCCGCGGATTCACGCCGGCAGCCCGCGACGCGCTCCTGGCCTACCACTGGCCGGGCAACATCCGCGAACTGCGGAATGTGGTCGAACGGGCGGTGGTGCTGGCCCGCGGCGAGTGGATCGACGTGGGCGACATGGCCCTGTCCCAACTCGCCGCTCCCGGCGACACCGGCAAGGCGGCCGCGACCAGCGGCCCGTTCGTGCCCACCACGATCGAGGAGATGGAGCGCCGCCATGTGATGGCCACCCTCGAAGCCGTCGGCGGCAACAAGACGAAGGCCGCAACGATCCTCGGCATCGAGCGGTCGACGCTCGAGCGGAAGCTCGCCAAGTGGGCCCGCGCCTGAGCCGCAGCCAGCGACTGCGATCGCGGGCGTCAGCTGGCGTTCAACCGCCGAGCTACTTCGTCCCAGTTCACCACCTGCCACCAGGCCTTGATGTAGTCGGGCCGGCGGTTCTGGTAGGAGAGGTAGTAGGCATGCTCCCAGACGTCGATCCCGAGCAGCGGCTTCTTGCCCTGGGAGATCGGCGTGTCTTGATTGGGCGTGGCGAGGATCTCGAGGCCCTCGGGGCCAGTCGCCAGCCAGGCCCAGCCGCTTCCAAACTGCCCGGCTGCCGCGGCCCCGAACAGCTCCTGAAACCGCGGGACCGAGCCGAACTTCGCCGCGATGGCCTCGGCCAGCGGGCCGGCCGGGGCGTTCCCTTCCCGCGGCGGTCGCATCAGGGTCCAGAAGAGGCTGTGGTTTGCGTGACCGCCGCCGTTGTTTCGCACGGCCGTCCTGACCGCCTCGGGAATCGCCGAAAGATCGGCGAGCAGCTGCTCGACCGTTCGGCCCGCGAGCGCAGGCTCCGCCGCCACCGCGGCATTGAGCTTGTCGATGTAGGCCTGATGGTGCTTCGTGTGGTGAATCGTCATCGTCTGTGCGTCGATCACCGGCGCAAGAGCATCGACCGCGTACGGCAAGGGCGGCAGCGTGAAGGCCGCCTCGGCTGCGAGCAGTGGTGAACCGCGGCCGACCACGGCCGCGCCGCCGAGGGCGAGGCCCGCCTTGAGGAAACCGCGCCGGCTGGTGCCGGGAAGCGAGCGGGGCGTAGCATGCATCGGATCGGGTCTCCGGAGAGGGCGCGAGCGGTGAAGCCTCCTGGCTTCGCCATCAATCGTGCGAATGGTACCACAGCCGCATCACAGCCCGAATTCCTCGAGCCAGCGATTCACCTCGACCTCGCTCTGCGGCTCCGGCGGCTTCGCGTCGGTCTTCGCGGCCGCGGCCCGGGCGGCCGCCCGCAGTTCAGCGAACCAGGCCGCGCTCGCCACCGGCCGGGCGCGGCGGCGGCGGGCCGCCGCCATCACGCGATGGTCGGCCGACACGACCGTGAGCGCCGTCGGGGAATCGTGGGCCTCGATGATCGCCTCGATTAGGGCGTCGGCTGAGCCATGCTCGCGGGCGAATCGCACGTCGATCCCCTCATGGGCATACCGGGCCGGCAGGCCAGGCGGCGCGTCGGCCGCGTCGAAGATCACCGTCACACCGGCGCTGGCAGCCCCGAGCAGCCGGGCGATCTCGTCCAGCAGGGCCCGCCGCGAGGCCTCGAACCCGCCGGCCCCCCGCACGCCGCCAAAGATCCCGGAGGCATGCAGCAGGTTGTAGCCGTCGATCAGGATCTTCATGGGCCCTTCTCCGGGGCCGGCCTCAGCCCCGCGCCGATTCCGTAAGCCGGTATTTCACCCGGCCGCCCACGATCGTGGCCACGGCGCGGCCCTGGAGCGTCCAGCCATGAAACGGGGTGTTGACGCTCTTCGAGGCGAAGGCCTTCGCGTCGACCCGCCAGAACATCGCCGGGTCGATCAGTGTGATGTCGGCCACAGCCCCCGGCCGCAGTGTACCCCGGTTGACGCCGAGAATCCGTGCCGGGAGCGTACTCATGGCCTCCACCAGCCGCGGCCAGTCGATCCGCCCGGGCACGACGAGCCGGGTGACCGAGAGGCCGACCGCCGTCTCGAGACCGAGGATCCCGAACGGCGCCCGGTCGAGTTCCAGCATCTTCTTCTCGAGCGCGTGGGGCGCGTGGTCGGTGGCGATGCAGTCGATCGTACCGTCCACCAGCCCCTCGATGATCGCCTCCACGTCGGCGGCCGTTCGCAGCGGCGGGCTCATCTTGAAGTTGGAATCGAAGCCCCGCAGGTTCTCGTCGGTGAGCGTGAAGTGGTGGGGGCAGGCCTCGGCAGTCACCCGGCTACCGCGGGCTTTGGCCGCCCGGATCAGGGCCACTCCACCGGCTGTCGAGACGTGCATCACGTGCAGCCGGCCGCCGGTGGCCTCGGCCAGGGCGATGTCGCGACCGATCAGCACCTCTTCGCCAGCGGCCGGCATTCCCTTGAGGCCGAGCACGAGCGAGACGAGCCCCTCGTGCATCACACCCCCGGCGGTCAGCTCCAGCACCTCCTCGTGGGCCAGGAAGGGCTTGTCGAACATCCGGCAGTATTCGAACACCCGCCGCATCAGCTCGGCGTCTTGCACCGGCGAACCATCGTCGCTGAAGGCCACCGCCCCAGCCTCGACGAGCTGGCCGATCTCCGCCAGCTCCTTGCCTTCGCGATTCTTGCTCGCGCAGGCGACCACGAATACGTTGCAGGTGTCCGCCCGGGCGGCCTTCTGGTGGATGAACTCGACGGCCGCCTGCGAGTCGATCGGCGGCTCGGTGTTGGGGATGCAGGCCACGCTCGTGAAGC
>JBJOHE010000430.1:0-6686 GCA_046047895.1 Planctomycetota bacterium
AGATGCCGCAATACCAGCAGCCCCCGGCGAACTCCTGGAACCCGTTCGCGACGAGCGCGCAGTCGCTCCCCCCGGCCCGCGCCACACCGTCCACGGCGATCCCGCGGTATTGACTTCAGCGCCCGGCGGGCCATTCCTTTCCAGCGCTCAGCGGGCCATCCCTGGCCCCGCTGAGCTTGCCGGGCCTCCGTTTCAGCGCCCGGCGGGCCATTCCATGGCCCCGGCGGGCTTGCCGGGCCTCCGCCCGGCCGGCCGCCTTCCGGGCGGCCGATTGCGTGCGGCCGCTGCGGAGTGGGGGCCTGTCTGCGCGGATTGCTGTCGAGGCGGGGTGACCCGGATGGCACGCGGCGCGGGCTGCGCCCGCTGCGTGCCTGGGGGTGGGGGGCCGATTGGGATAGTACTCGCGGCGCGGCGTCGCCCGCTGCGTGCCTGGGGGTGGACGGCGCTTCCGGCACTTCGAAACGGTGCTGGGGTTGGGGGCATCCGTGTCCTTGAGCCGGCCTAGAGAACGAGCGCAGCCCGGAGGGCGGGAGCGAAGTTCTCTCGGAGTGAGCGGAGGGCACGGAGGCCCGGAGCGAACGTCCGGCGAAGGGATACGGATGCCCCCGACCTTCCGGAAGACGCAGCCTCAAACCTCAACCGTTCCGCATCCGGTCAGGCTGCAAGCCTGACCCCACGGTTCGAAGGCTATGCAGGCCCGTGCTACGGGAACTCATCGATCCAAAGGCAGCCGAGGCCCGGAGCGAACGTCCGGCGAAGGGATACGGATGCTCCCGACCTTCCGGAAGACGCAGCCTCGCCGCGGTTTGACGGGCTTTTCACTGAGGTTGACCCTGGCCAGGGCTTGTGTGACGCTTTTGCCGGAGGTTTTTGATGCGGAGCTGCTTCCTCACGTTGCTGGTGGTCACTGCGACCCTGCACGCGCCGGCTTCGGGCCGCGCCGACAATGCGGGGCTGGCCGATGAACCAGTTCCAGCCGGCGCCGTCAGCGAGCCGGCTCCAGCCGCAGGCGTCGCCGGCCCCGCGGCCACGTCCCCCGCACCGATGGTCGAGGCCTCAGCACCGGCGGTGTCGGCCGACGGCACCACCTCCGTGGTGGTGCCCGCCGCTGAGCCCGAGGTGTCGACTCCGCCACCATTCGTGGTTCCACCGGCCGCTCCGACAAGCCCGCCCACGAACTCAGCGCTCGGGCCGGCGTCGGCTGCCACGTCGTCCATACCCGTGACTCCGCCGGTCATGCAGCAGCCACCCCCGCCAGCCGTCGCCTCGAGCGATGCCGCCGCCGTGCTGGCCTCGCTCCTTGAACCGCTGTCAGGTCCGCCTGGCGGGCCGCCCCCGCCGGCCTATGCTCGGCCGCTGCCGCTGCTCGAGGCACTCGTTCGCTCGGGTGATCGGTCGCGACGGCTGTGGATCGTACAGGCCTACTGGAAAGTGGCCGCGGGCTTTGCCGGTGTGCGCTGCAGCACGGCGGCCGTCGAGCGGCTGGAACTGGTCGCACCGGGTGGCGATCCCCACGACCGGGCCACACTCGATGTCGCGACCGCTGCGGCCCGGGCTGATCTGGCCGACGCGAATGCCAGGCTTGGCGTGGCCCAGCAGGAACTCATGGATCTGGCCCGGCTGCCCTTCGGGGAGCCGCCCCCCTGGCCGATCGATCGGCCGCTGGCAGATCCCTACCAGACACGCTTCGAGGAGATCTTCGCCACGAGAATCGCCACCGGCCGGGTGCGGGCGATCGTGCGAACGCTGCCGGCCAGATACGAGGCCCTTGCCGCCCGGGCCGCAGCGGTCACGGCCGCCGACCATGCGATGCAGCGGGCGGAGGCCGACCATGCCAAGGGAAACCGGCCGATCGAGGCCGTGATCGCCGCGTTCACCGCACTTGTCGACCAGCAGGCGGCTTTCGTGGATGCGGTGCGGTCGTACAACCTCGAGATCGCCGAATACGCCATGGCCGTGGCTGACCTCTCGCTGCCCGACGAGGCCTTCGTGTCGATGCTGATCGCAAGCCCCACGCCCTGGCAGCCACAGCCGATCGAGCCTGCTGCAGCCTTGCCGCAGGCCGCAGCCAGCCTGCCACCCGGGATGATTCAGCCGCCATCCGACTACCTGCCTCCGCCGGCGACGGTCATCCAGGTGGAGTGACCGCGAGCCGGCGAGCCGCCTGGTACCATCGCGATCATGCCGCAGCCAGGTTCCACCGCCGAACCCGCCACCGCCCCGCTCGCGATCGGGCCGGTCGTCGTCGATCCGCCGATCCTCCAGGCGCCGATGGCGGGCTACACCAACTTCGCCTACCGCCAGGTGGTACGGGAGTTTGGCGGGGCGGGCCTGCTGGCCACCGAAATGATCGCGGCCCGCAGCGCCATCTGGCTCGAGTCGGCCCGCGGCGAGCATCCCGACCGGCTCTGGGGGGTGCGGGATGAGCCCCGGCCGCTGGCCGTGCAGATGTGGGACAACGATCCCGACAACCTCGCGGCAGTGGGCCGCCGGCTGGCTCATGATTTCCGGGTGAGCGTGGTCGATCTCAACTTCGGCTGCCCTGTGCGGCAGGTGACTGAGAAGGCCCACAGCGGATCCTGGCTGCTCCGCGACCCTGACCGCGTCGGCACGATCGTGCGACGGGTCGTGGAGGCCTGCGGCGACGTGCCCGTGACGGCCAAGATCCGGCTCGGCTGCAGCGAGTCGTGCCGGACGGCGATCGAGGTGGCCCAGCGGGTGGAGGAAGCCGGAGCGGCCTGCCTCACCGTGCACGGGCGGGTGGCCGCCCAGTTCTTCAAAGGCGAGGCCGATTGGGAGTCGATCGCGGCGGTGAAGCGGAGCGTGTCACGGATGCCCGTGGTGGGCAACGGCGACATCGACACCGCAGAGACGGCCGTGCGTCGATTGCGAGCGAGCGGCGTCGACGGCGTGATGATCGCCCGGGAGGCCCTGGCCCGCCCCTGGATCTTCGCCCAAGCGGCGGCACTCCTCCGCGGCGACCAGCCCCCCCCCGACCCGACGCTCACCGAACAGCGGGAGATCGTGCTCCACCATTACGACCTCGTCTGCCGCCGGTTCGGCGTGGAGCGGGGCACGCTCCTGATGCGAAAGTTTGCCTGCGCCTACGCCCAAGGCCTGCCCGGAGCCCGCGACTTCCGCGGCCGCGTCTCTCGGGTGGTCACCCGCGACGAGTTCCTGGAGGTCGTCCGCGACTTCTTCCCGCGCGACCCCTGACCGCGCCCCGCCGCGGTCGCGCGAGGAAACGACCACAACTCGGACCGCGCCCCGCCGCAGGCGGAGCGGTCCACCCCACCCCCCAATGGCCTGCGAGGGGTCGCCCGTGGCCTGTCGCCGGCCTAGGAAACCAGCGCAGCCAGGATGGCGGAGCGCAGTTTCCTCGGAGCGAGCGAAGCCCAGGATGGGCGAAGCGAGCGTCCGGCGACAGGCCACGGGCGACCCCGAGCCCCGCGCGCGAAGGCTCACGCCATGCCCGGCCAGCGTGCCTGCACGTCGTGGCCGGCGTAGAGCGCGCCGTCGCCCAGCGACTCCTGAATCCGGAGCAGCTGGTTGTACTTCGCGATCCGGTCGCTGCGGGAGGCACTACCGGTCTTGATCTGGCCGGTCGAGAGCCCCACGGCCAGATCGGCGATCGTGGCGTCTTCCGTCTCGCCGCTGCGGTGGCTGGCGATCGAGGTGTAGCCCGACCGGTGGGCCAATTGCACCGCGGCGATCGTCTCTGTGAGCGTGCCGATCTGATTGACCTTCACGAGGATCGAGTTGGCCACGCCCTCGGCGATGCCGCGACCAAGCCGCTCGGAGTTGGTCACGAACAGGTCGTCGCCCACGAGCTGCACCCGAGCCCCGAGCTTCTCGGTGATCAGCTTCCAGCCCTTCCAGTCGTCTTCGGAGCAGCCGTCTTCGATCGACACGATCGGATACTTGCCCGCCAGATCGGCCAGGAAGTCGACCATGCCGGCCGAATCGAGCTTCTTGCCCTCGATTGCATAGGTGCCCGCCTTGGCGTCGAAAAACTCGGTGGCCGCCACGTCGAGCCCGATCGCGATTTCGCTGCCCGGCTTGTAACCGGCGTTGCCGATCGCGGCCAGGATCACCTCCAGCGCCTCAGCGCAGCTGCCGATGTGCGGGGCGAAGCCCCCCTCGTCGCCCACGCTCGTGGCCAGCTTCTTGTCCTTGAGCACCTTCTTGAGTGCGTGGAAGGTCTCTACGCCGGCTCGGAGAGCCTGATCGAAGGTGTCGAAGCCCAGGGGCATGATCATGAATTCCTGGACGTCGAGCGGATTGTCGGCATGGGCACCGCCGTTGATGATGTTCATCATCGGCGCGGGCAGGAGCCGGGCGGCGGCGCCGCCGAGGTAGCGGTAGAGGGGGATGCCGCAGTGCTCGGCCGCGGCGTGGGCCACCGCCATCGACACGCCGAGGATCGCGTTGGCGCCGAGTTCCTTCTTGTTGGGCGTGCCGTCGAGTTCCAGCATGATCTCGTCGATCGAGGTCTGGTCGAGAGCGTCGCAGCCCTCGAGTTCCTCGGCGATCCGTGTGTTGACGTTCTCCACGGCGGTCATCACGCCCTTGCCGAGGTAGACACCCTTGTCGTCGTCCCGCTTCTCCCAGGCCTCGTGGGCGCCGGTGCTCGCGCCGGAAGGGACCGCCGCCCGGCCGAAGGCACCGTCGGCGAGGGTCACGTCGACCTCGATCGTGGGATTGCCGCGGCTATCGAGAATCTGGCGGGCGTGGACGTCGACGATCGTGGACATGGAACCTCCGGAAGGGCGGGAATGCGGAATGCGGAACGCCGGGCGAAGGGGCCCTCGGCGGCGTTGATTGTGCCTCTGGAGCCACGGCGTGCAAGCCGAGTCGGGGGCGGGCATGGCCGCGGCGGAAAACCAGGGTATTCTGCCCGGTCTCCGCGCCGCGGAAGCCGTGGCAGCCCCGCCGCCCGTCGTCCCCCAGGGGATTCCCTTCATGTTTACCGGCCTTGTCGAAACGCTCGGTCGCGTCGTGGCGGCGGCGCCGGAACCGCCGGGGCTGCGGCTCACCGTAGCGACCGAAGGCCTCGCCGCCGACGCGGCGATCGGCGACAGCATCTGCGTCAATGGCTGCTGTCTGTCGGTCGTGCGGCTGGCCGGCGACGAGGTCGACTTCCAACTCGGCCCCGAGACGCTGACCCGCACCACGCTCGGCCGGCTCGGCGTCGGGTCACGGGTGAACCTGGAGCGGTCGCTGCGGCTCACCGACCGGCTCGGGGGCCATCTCGTCACCGGCCATGTCGACGGCCTGGGCTCGCTCGCCGTCCGGGTCGACGAGGGCGAGTGGACCACCTGCCGGTTTGCCGCGGCGCCGGACCTCCTGGCCCAGATGGCCTCCAAGGGCTCGGTGGCGGTCGATGGGGTGAGCCTGACGGTGGTCGACGTCGACGCCACCACGTTCAGCGTGGCCCTCATTCCCCACACGCTTGCTTGCACCACGATCGGTGGACTGGCGGTGGGGGATGGCGTGAATCTCGAGACCGATCTTGTCTTTAAATATGTGGCCCGCTGGCTTGCGGCCCGGGAGCCGGGGGTGTCATGAGCGAGGAGCCGCTTTCCGCCGTCCCGCCGCCGCGGCAGACCACGGCCTACCTCAAGCAGCTCTTCGAGCAGGTGGGCTTCACGATCGACGCCCGCCGCGGTCAAAACTTCCTCGTCGACCTCAATCTTCTCGACCTGCTCGCCCGAACCGCCGAGATTCGCCCCGACGACATCGTGCTCGAGGTGGGCACCGGCACCGCCGCGCTCACCGAACGACTCTCGGCCGCAGCCGCCCGCGTGGTGACCGTCGAGATCGATCCCAGGCTCGCACAGCTTGCCCGCGACCGGCTCGTCGATCGCGACAACGTGACACTCGTCGAGGGCGACGCGCTCGCCGCCAAGCATCGCTTCCGGCCGGAAGTGCTCGCCGCGATCGAGGCGGCCCGAGCCGCCTCACCCGGCGGCCGGTTCCTGCTGGTGGCCAATCTTCCCTACTGCGTGGCCACGCCGGTGATCTCAAATCTCTTGGCCCTTCCGCAGCCCTTCGACGTGGCCGTGGTGACCGTGCAGCGGGAGATGGGCGAGCGGATGACCGCCCCGGCTGGCACCCACTCCTACAACGCGCTCTCCGTGTGGGTGGGGGCCCAGTGCCGCGGCGAGATCGTGCGGATCCTGCCGCCGAGCGTGTTCTGGCCACGGCCCAAGGTCGATTCGGCGATCGTGCGGCTCGACCTCGAGCCCGAGCGGCGGGCCGCGATCGGCGACCTCCATCGCTTTCACTCGTTCGTTCGCGATGTCTTCTGCCACCGTCGCAAGCTTCTGCGAGGCGTGCTGCTCAGACTCGCCGGCGGCAAGAGCAGTGACGCCGCCAAGGCCCGTGTGGCCGCCGCCTACGAGGCCCTTGGCCTCGGCCCCGACGCCCGCGCTGAAGAGATCTCTCCCGACCGGTTCGTGGAGCTCGACCGCGTGTTCCACGCGTCGGGGTGAAGTGAAACTCGGAATCCCGGCGCAATCGGGCAGGCTACAAGCCTGCCCCCACGGGCCCAACTGGCCCAAAGCCTTCCTTGGAACTTCGAGTCGGGTCGCAGGGTCGGGGTCGCCCGTGCCGTGGAGCCGGCCTAGGAAACCAGCGGAGCCAGGATGGCGAAGCGCAGTTTCCTCGGAGTGAGCGAAGGGCAG
>JBJOHE010000431.1:0-3181 GCA_046047895.1 Planctomycetota bacterium
CCCCAGGCGGCCCGCCCACACAACGTTCCTGCCGCGGCCAGCAGGATTCCGTAGGCAAGCCTCCAGCGATTCATCGCTGCTCCCTGCCGTGGGCGGAGGCCGCCGACGAGGCGACCACGAGCGAGACGGTCGGCGCGGCGGTCCTGGTGAGTGAACTGGATGCTGCAGCCGCCCCGGCGAGCGGCGCGGCCGCTGGCCGACGAGTTGCGGCCCAGTGCAGCCCCGCGGCCAGAACAGCGAGCAGCCCCCCGGGCGCCGCAGCCTGGGCCACGAGGATGGCGAGATCGGGAGCGGCAGCAGCGGCGAGCACGGCCACCGCAGCGAACCCGATGACCGCCGCCGGGGCCCGCCAGGCCGGCCGGGTCAGGGATCCGAGCCCGTAGGCCAACAGCGGCCCCGACGCTGCCAGTACGAGCGCCCAGGTGGGCACGACCCAGAGGGTGGCGGAGCCGGGCGGTCCCACGCCGGTGAACACGCTGCGTCTGCCGCCGGGCCGGGAATCCAGCGCGAGCAGCGGACGATCGGCTGCTGCTGCCGGGAGGCCGCGACGCACCGACTCGGCCAGGCTCGGCTGCGTCAGTATCGCCTCCTCCCGCCAGCCAAGTCCCTGCCAAACCCACTGCTGCTGATTCGTCCAGCGGACCGGTGCCGCAAGCAGGTGATCATCGACCGCGGTGATCACTTCCCAGGCAAACCGCCGCTGCAGCACCACCTCGGCGAATGCCGGTGGTGCGAGCCGCAGCGGCCAGGGCAGGCCGAGGCCGGCGGCGGTGCCGCCCCAGGGGGCCGTGGTTCGAATCTCCAGCAGCCGCACGAGCGGCGAGGCGTCCTCTCCCCCGGCATCGAGGTCGATCACGAGCCGGCCGCGACCCTGCCACTCGGTCGCCACGGGTTCGCCGTCGAGCCGGACGTCGCAGGCTGCGGGGGAGAACTCGGCCGCGGTGAAGTCGATCGTGAGCGGACCCGCCGCGCCTGACACGAGAAGCGTGGCAATGTCTTCGCGGGTCTGGGGATGGAGCCGCGTCTGAAGCCAGGCCGTCTCCACGATGGTGCCGGCGCTGGTCTCCCGCACCCGTTCGGTGAGCGACAGGGGGAGTTGTTGCTGGGGCTTCGCCGCCGACCACGTCCGTTGCCCGGCGGCCCTGCCCGCCAGATCCCGCCGCCAGGCGTCACCACGGACGCCGACGGTGAGCCCGCTGGCATCCGCGAGCACCAGCGTCTGCCGCCCGAGGCCCGCAGCGGTCGGCAACGCCAGCGGCAGATCGAAGGCGAGCGTCGCCTCCCGGGGCACCGGCGGCACCGGAATCGCATACCGCACCACCACCTCGCCTTCACCCAGCAGCGGCACGGGCAGCAGCGCCCGCAGCCGGATGAGCGGCACTTCGGCAGCATCCTCGTCCACCACTCGGTTGAGCTCGACCGGATCGAGCAGCTCGGGCCCTTGGCGGATCTCGAAGCTGCCGGAGTTGATCGCCGCCTCGGGCACGGTCAGCTCGACGAACTCGAGCGGCACATGCATCACTTCGAGCCGGATCGTCTCCTCGACCTCGGCCTGTTGATCGTCCACCGCAACCCGCGTGGCCACGCTCGCCTCGACCCGGCGAGGCAGAAACCGCCGCGCGGCCACGAACCGGCCCGCGGGCGTATCGAGCCGATAGACGAGCGGGATCCGATCGGGGTCAGCCTGGGTGATCGACGAGGCCGTCTGCCGCACGAGCCCACGGCTGGCCTCGGGATCAGGAGCGAGTTCAATGTCGGCGTCGGCCGTGATCACGACCGCCGCCGGCCCGACCATGTCGGCCCGCGGGATGGGAAATTCCCAGGCAACGGCCGCAGCCTCGGAATCGATGCTCCGGGACGCCCTGAACTCGACCACGGCATCGCCAGCCAAAGGCTGGAGGAACGGGATCGTCACAAGCCCTTCTTCCACCCGCACCGCCGCGGCATCGACGAGCCCGGCAGGCCCCACATCCTCGAGACTCCAGGCCGGTTCGAGTGCGACCACAAGACCGCCCACCGCCGCGCCGCGGGCCGCCACCCGGAGCCGGCCGTCGATCGCGATCCGGCCGGCCGAAACGTCGTAGCGGTACTCGGGTTCGATCACGACGCGGCTGCGGCGCGGACGCAGGCGAACTGCCAGCGCGGCGGGCTGCGCGTCGTAGACGAACGCAGCCACGAACCCCGGCTCCCGCTCGCCCGCGGGCGGATCGACCCGCCGCAGACCAGCGGCTTCGTCCCAGGTGGCCTGAAGATCGCCATCGACGATGAGGATCGCCCGCCCCCATTGCCGCCAGGGCTCGATCCCCGCGACCGCGAATCCCAGCGGCTGCAGCGGAGTCCGCCCCGAGGGATCGACCGGGCCCTCACACTCGATGGCGATCACGGCCCGGCCATCGGCGGCCGCGGTGACCACGAGGTCGACGACCGCAGGGTCGGCCGCGGATGTCGCGTCGGTGCCGCGGGTCGCTGCCGCCCCGACCGACCGCACCATCATCCCCGGAGGCAGAGAGAGCCGCATCCGGGAGCTTCCCGGCGGCAGGCCTGCGAGTTTGAGCCTGGCGGCCACGGTGGCCGTACGACCCGTGACCCGCACGACGCTTTCACCCTCCACCTGGGCTGCGGCGGCCGGGCCGCCATGATCGGTCGCGTCCGTGACCCGCAGCCGCACATCGCCCGCGAGCCCGGTGATCACGACGAGCCCGCCATCTTCGTCGGGAGTGACCTCGATATGCCCGGAACCTTCAGGTGCGAGGCTCACCGCCGGCGCCGGCCGGGCCGTCTGGAGTTCGAGCCGGGTGGCCGCTGCCGATGGCATCGCAACCTGGAGGACGTCCTGGGCCGCGGAGACATCGACGGCGACCCGGCCAAAGAACCTGACTGTGTGCTCGGCATCGGCCGCCGCGTCGGCCGGCAGCTCAAACCAGCACCGCGTCGCCCCCTCGGCGTCGGCATCGACGACCATCCGGCCAGGCCCCTCGTGCTCAGGGGGACGATCGAGCAGCAGGCCGCGGAGATCGAGGGGCAGCGGAACCCAGCCGGACCGCGACTGTCTGACGGTGCACTCGACCGCGGCCGCCCAAGCCCGATCCGATCGCGATTCGCCCCGGGCATCGATCCGGTAACGAACCCGTTCGACGACCAGGGCCGGCGGCTGGGCCGCGCCAGCGAGGCCTTCCCGCAG
>JBJOHE010000432.1:0-3171 GCA_046047895.1 Planctomycetota bacterium
AGGTGAGCCGCTCGTGGTCGATGCCGAGCAGGTGCAGGAGCGTCGCATGGAAATCATGCACGTGCACGCCGTTCTCGACCACGTTGTAGCCGAAGTCGCAGGTTGTGCCGTAAGTAAGGCCGGGCTTCACGCCGCCGCCGGCCATCCAGATCGTGAAGCAGCGGGGATGGTGGTCGCGGCCGAAGTCCATGCCCGGCTTGTAGAGTCCCTGGCAGTAGTTTGTGCGGCCGAATTCGCCGCCCCAGATCACGAGCGTGTCGTCGAGCATGCCCCGCTGCGCCAGATCCTCCACGAGCGCGGCCGCGGGCTGGTCGGTCTGCCGGCACTCACGGGCGAGGCCCGCCTTGAGCCCGCCGTGATGATCCCAGTCTTGATGGTAGAGCTGGATGAACCGCACGCCCCGCTCGGCGAGCCGGCGGGCCAGCAGGCAGTTGGCGGCGAATGTGCCGGGATCCCGGGCGTCGGGGCCGTACATCTCGATGACGCTCTCGGGCTCGTCGGAGAGATCGGCCACGTCGGGCACGCTCGCCTGCATCCGGAAGGCAATCTCGTAATTGTCGATCCGGGCCTGGATCGCGGCGTCGGGCGTCGAGGCAAGCTGATGCTCGTGGAGCTGGCGGAGTCCGTCGAGCAGCCGGCGGCGGCTCTCGACCGAGACGCCCGGCGGATTGTTGACGTAGAGCACCGGATCGGCGGCCGCCCTGAGCCGCACCGCCTGGTGGGTGGGCGGCAGGAAGCCCGCCCCCCAGAGGTGGCTCATCAGCGGCTGACCGGTTTTGTTTTTCGTGATCAAGACGACGAACGACGGCAGGTCGTCCTGCTCGCGGCCGAGCCCGTAGTCGAGCCAAGCGCCGATGCTGGGGCGGCCCGGAATCTGCGAGCCGGTCTGCATGAACGTGACCCCCGGCCCGTGGTTAATGCTCTCGGTGTGCATCGTGCGGACGATGCAGAGCCGATCGGCGATCTTCGCCGTCCAGGGCAACAGCTCGGAGACCCAGGCCCCGCAATCGCCATGGCGATCGAACCGATAGGGTGACCCGACCAGCGGAATCGAACTCTGGTTGCCCGACATGCCCGTGAGCCGCTGGCCGCCCCGCACGCTGTCGGGGAGCTGCTCGCCGTCGCGTTCGAGCAGGAGGGGCTTGTGATCGAACAGGTCGAGCTGCGAGGGGCCACCCGACTGGAAGAGATAGATCACCCGCTTGGCCTTCGGCAGCACATGGAGGCCGTCGAGCACGCCGCCATGGGAGCCGGGCGGCAGGGGCAGCGAGGCGGCGGCCGGGTGGCCGAGCAGATCGGCCAGGGCGATGCCTCCAAGACCCATGCCGAATTGGCCCAGCCAGCCGCGGCGGTTGATCGGAGCTGGATTCATCGCTTCACCACCACTTCATCGTAGCTCATGAGTCCGTTGATCGTGGCGGCGAGCGCCGCCACGTCGATCGCTGGGGCGGCCACGGCCCAGGGCCGAGCGCCGACAGCCACGAGCGCCACCGCATCGTCGGGGTGAGTCTCATACCAGGCGAGCTGCCCGGCGTGGAGTTCGTGGATGATCGCCCGCTCGGCCTCGGCGGGGGGCCGGCTCGTGAGGATTTCAAAGGCATGCTCGGCCGCCTCGGCTCCGCGGCCGCCATGCTCGGCCAGCAGCCGCTCCGACATCACCCGCGCCGCCTCGACGAACTGCGGTCCGTTGAGCAAGACAAGGGCGTGGAGCGGCGTGTTGGTGGTGTCGCGGCGGGCCACGCAGACGAGCCGCGGCGGGGCGTCGAAGGCTTCGAGCACGGGGGGCGGGCCGGTCCGGCGCCAGAAGGTGTAGAGACTGCGACGGTAGAGCGCGGCACCGGAATCGGGCGGCTCCGGCTTGAACGACTCGGGAAGGTCGTAGGGCTTCACTGGCGGGCCGCCGATCGTGGGCACGAGCAGGCCACTGGCGGCGAGCGCCTGATCGCGGATCATCTCGGCCGGCAGCCGGTGGCTCGGCCCGCGGGCAAGCCAGGCGTTGTTTGGGTCGTCGGCCATCGTTCCCGCATCCGCGCCGCTTCGCTGCCGATAGGTCTGCGACCGCATGATCGACTTCACGAGCCGTTTCAGATCCCAGCCGAAGCCGCCGTCGGCCGCCGGGTGGGAAAAGGTCCAGGCTAAGAGATCGAGCACTTCGGGATAGACGGGCTTCGTGGACTGGCTGCCGAAGTCATCCGGCGTCTGCACGAGCCCGATGCCGAAGAGCGACTGCCAGATCCGGTTGACGGTCACCCGCGCGAGCAGGGGATGGTCCGGCTCGACGAGCCAACGGGCCAGACCGAGCCGGTTGCGGGGCTGGCCGGTAGGGAAGGGAGGCAGGGCCGCGGGGGTGGCGGCGGTCACCGCCTCGCCCCGCTTGTCGTAGTCGCCCCGCTCGAGCACATAGGCCAGCTTCGGCTCGGCGAGCTCCCGCATCACCATGATTTCGGCGATCCGCTCGACCCGCTCGTCGCGGCTGCGGCGGGCGGTCTGCAGCCGATGTCGCAGGTCGAGCGCCTCCGGGTCGCAGGCCAGGGCCGCGTGATCGGCCAGGATCTCGGTGTCGGGCGTGTCGGTCGTGAGCATCGCTTCGAGCACGCCAGGATCGGCGAGATCTCGGAGTTCGAGCGGTGAAAGCCGCCGATCGAACACCCGAAAATCGTCAACCAGGCCATCTTTGAAGCCGTGGTCTCGCATCCGCTCGCCGATCGTGATCGTGTCGCCGCCGCCGCCGGTGATCTCCCGGGTGAGACTGTCCCGC
This sequence comes from Planctomycetota bacterium, assembly GCA_046047895.1. Taxonomy (GTDB): domain Bacteria; phylum Planctomycetota; class Planctomycetia; order Pirellulales; family UBA1268; genus QWPN01. The sequence goes on from JBJOHE010000432.1 coordinate 2,759, forward strand.
ACGATGTCGGTGGCCATCCGATGGCCGTTCACGAAGATCTGCAGCCCGGCGGCCCGGCCTGAGCCGTCGCTCGTCACGGCCACGTGGACCCACTCGTCGAGCGGCACCGGCTCGGCCATCCGAACGCTCGCGGCGTCACCCGGCCAGAAGTGGATCAACGACCAGCGAAGATGGCCACGATCGATCAGCAGTTCGTAGCCGCGGCTCCCGGCGTCGGTCCAGGCCTTGGAGCGGTGAAACACCACCGCCCGGTCGAAGGCCATGGGCGACTTGATCCAGCAGGCGACGGTGAAGGGCTGGCTGCGGTGGAAGTTGCCGACCGTTGTCGAAACCGGATGGTCGCCCGTGAGATGGATCGCTTCGCCGAACCGCCCGGGGGCGAGCGTGTTCTCCGGAGGAGAGGTCGCCGCCGA
>JBJOHE010000433.1:0-12989 GCA_046047895.1 Planctomycetota bacterium
TGGCGCTGGGTTTAACGCGGGGCCAGGGTGCAGGTGAGCCGTCGGCCCATCTGCTGCGGGTTGGCCTCGACCTTGGCGATGTCTTCGAGTTGGGTCACGATCGACTTCATCACCCGTTGGCCCTCTTCAATGTGGGCCATTTCCCGGCCCCGGAAGACCACTGACACGACCACCTTATCCTTGTGGATGAGAAAGTTTCGCGCCTGGTGAACCTTGAATTCGATGTCGTGGTCGCCCGTTTTGGGTCGGAGCCGGATTTCCTTGATCTTGGTGTGGTGGACGTGGGTCTTGTGGTGCTTCTTCTTCTGCTGATATTTGAACTTGCCGAAATCCATGATTCGGCACACGGGCGGCTTCTCGTTCGGGGCCACCTCGACGAGATCGAGGCCGTTCTCACGGGCGATGCTCATCGCCTCGTCGGTCGGGATGATGCCCAACTGGCTCCCGTCGGCACCGATGACACGGATCGGGCTGATCCGGATCTGCTCGTTGATGCGATGCTGCTTCTCGATGGCTCGCGGCTCCGGCCTGGGAACGGGTGCCCACCGGCCGGGGGAAGTCGCGTTCTTCGCACCTCGGGTCGGCGGATCTCCTCGGGTTGTGCGGATCCGGGGGACGCCCAAGGCTGCGAACAGCCCGGCGACACCGGCTCACGAACTCATGAGTGTCGCGAGTGAAAAGGGCAACGTCAAGGAGTGCTCGGGGAACCGGCCTGGTTTTCTTCGGCGGACTCAGCCCCGGCTGATGAGGGCGGATTTCGGGCCTGCCGCAGGGGATCGGACGACCGGTCAGCCGTCAGCACGAGTCCGGCGACGAGTTCGCGGTCGGCGATCCCGAATCGTTCGGCCACGGCGGGCTCATGCATGCAGGTGACCGCCGCCCGGTGGCCGGCCGGGTCGGTGAGCACCTGGTGGATCCAGCGAAACGGCCGGTCTTCCGCGGTGCCCTCGGCAACCACGCGGACGATCGTCGTGCCGTCCGCACGGGTGGCGGTCTCGCCGGCCGTGATCAGGCCGAATTGATCTCCCAGGGAACGCTCCACGTCCCGCCGGACCGTCGCCTCGTCCGGGGCGGACTCGGGATTGATTCGGGGCAGTGGCAGAATCGAACACTGGGCGACCAAGGCACCTCGGTCCATCAGTCGCATCACCAGGCCCTCGGAGCCGTCTTCTACCACGCTCCACCGGTCATCGATGACGAGCGTGAACCGGCCGAGCCGGTGACGTTCCCAGACGATGCCGGGGCGACCCGGGCCGCGGGGGCGGGCTGCGGCAGCCGGGGCAAGGCCCGCGGGAGTCTCGCTGCCGAGGGAGTCGCTCGCCGCCGGGGCGGAAGAGGATCGGGTCAGGGTGAGCGCGGCGGTGACGGTCAGCCCAGGGGCCACCCAGCCTGCCTCCCGGCGTTCGGCGATCTCCACGGCGAGCTGTTGGACCCGACCGTCGAGCCGCCAGAGCCCCGGCTCGGACGCGGCCGAGGCCGGGCATTGAAAGCGGCCGCTGAGTTCGATCCGGGTGGCCGCGCCGGCGACCGCCCCGGTCACCGTGCCCTCCAGGGAAACCCTGGCGACGCCGTCGGTCACCTCGACGAGCCGAGCGTCGATGCCGCCCGATTCCACCGTGTCGATCGAGAGCAGGCCCGCAGTCAGGTCGGCCGGCACCCTCCAGGTGGTTTCGGGAGCCACGCCCTCCGTCGGCCGCAGGCCGTCGATGAGCATGCTCTCAAAGGGCAGGTCGAGGAGTTCGGCTTCTTCGCGGGAGAGAAACCCGTCGGCCAGGTAGGGCGATGGGGTCGTTCCCCGGAGGGTCAAGAGGACATCCCGGGCGTCGGCCGCGAGGGCCGTGTGGCTCGGCTGTCCGTCGCTCGTCACATCGGCCCGGGCGGTCAGGTAGCGGCGGGCAATCGGGGCATCCTCCTCCATGGGCCGCTGCTGTTCGCGAAACACAAACCCGGCGTCGAGCCTGATTGGCCAGGTCACCGGGGGGCGGGCCGGGTCTGCCTCGGCGAAGAGTTCGCCATCGACCCTCAATTCGACCTCCACCCAGGTCGTCTCCGGCTCCTGGGCCGCCGCCAGGGAAGCCGCGACCAGGCTGGTTGCGAGGGCCCAGGCAGCCGTGAGGCAGGCCGCCGCCAGAGGCGCGATGCCACCGCGGCGATCGGCGGCCAAACCAGGATGAATCAGGGTCATATACCAGGTGTCCATTATGAGAACGGGAGGAGAATGGGTGTTTTGGGCGGTTTTGCAGGTCTTTGGGGCGGCTTGGGCTCAGGGCCGGAACAACCCGGTTTCCAGAGCCCCGGGAAGGAGCCAGGCTGGGAATCCCCTGGTTTTTTCGGTCTGAATGCACCGCCCAGGCCAAAAAAACTGGAGCAGGGGGCTTGAAGGCCGAACCTTTTCCCGCTCCCGGCCGTATAACTGAGGCGTCCACGGCACCGGAACGACGGGGTCAGGAAGACTCCCGACGCGTGCGACGCGCGACTGCGATTGGCCCGAGGCTTCGGGTGAACAGATGCGTCAGGGGCATCTGCTCGCTAGAGCCTCGAATACCGCCGGCATGGACCAGCCGGCTTGGAGGTGGACCATGCGTTCCCATGTTGCAACCGAGGATTTCGTGCGCCTGTATCTCAATGAGCTCGACGATCAGCCCACGGGCATGACCGCGGCGGTTGCCGGCGGCGATGCCGGTGATGTTCGGGTCGCGGCGGGCGAAGAGGTGCTGTCGATCGAGGATCTCGCCCAGCGGTTCAACGTCTCCACCAAGACGATCTCCCGCTGGCGGGATCATGGTCTTGTGGCCCAGCGGTACGTCGTCGATGGGCGGCGGCGGGTCGGATTCCTGGCCAGCGCCGTCGAGCGGTTCGTGCGGAACAATCCGCTCCGAGTCGAGCGGGGCAGCCGGTTCAGTCAGCTTTCTACCGAAGAGCACGACAAGATCATCGGCTGGGCCCGGCGGTTGGCCCTGGCCGGTGCCTGCCCTGCCGACGTCCATCGGCGGATTGCCAAGCGGCTTGATCGCAGCGTCGAGACGATCCGCTACACCATCAAGCGGTACGACCAGGAGCACCCGGAGGATGCGGTCTTCGCCGCCGCCGACGGTCGGCTCCGGCCGGAGAGCTGCGAGCGGATCTACCAGCTCCATCTGGGCGGCGAGTCGGTGGAGTCGATCGCCCGCCGGTATCACCGGTCGAAGGCCAGCATCTACCGCGTGATCCTCGCGCAGCGGGCCGAGCATGTGAAGGAACTGCCGCTCGACTTCATGCCCAACGCGCTCTTCGCCCGCACGAGCGCGGAGAAGGTGGTGAATCAGCCCTACCCCGGGCTCGACGAGCCGGCCAAGCGGGTGCGGCGTCCCAGCGGTCTGCCGGCCTATCTGGCCAGCCTCTACGAGGTGCCACTGCTGACCCGGGAGCAGGAGGTCTGGCTGTTCCGGAAGTTCAACTACCTCAAGTATCGAGCCTCGAAGCTCCGCGACCAGCTCGACCCTGAAAGGCCGAGCGCCCGGCTGATGGACCAGATCGAGAAGCTCTATGAAGAGATCGTCGCGATCAAGAACCGGATCGTGCGGGCAAACCTCAGGCTCGTGGTCTCGATCGCGAAGCGGCGGGTGTCGCCGGGCGACGGCTTCTTCGACCTGGTGAGCGACGGCAACATGTCGCTGATCCGGGCGGTGGAGAAGTTTGACTACGCCCGGGGCAACAAGTTCAGCACCTATGCATCCTGGGCGATCATGAAGAACTACGCCCGGACGATTCCCGACGAGCACAAGCGGCGGGACCGGTTCCGGGCAGCCGACATGGAATTGCTCCAGACGGCGGTCGATCGCCGCGAGGACGAATACCAGCAGCGGCTGGCGGCCAGCGACCGTCTCCAGCAGGTGGGCCGGTTCCTCGACCGGCTCGATTCCCGGGAGCAGACGATCATCATCCGGCGGTACGGGCTCGACCACGAGCACGAGCCGCAGACCCTCAAAGAGGTCGGTTCGGCACTCGGGGTCACGAAGGAGCGGGTGCGACAGATCGAGGCCAAGGCCCTGGAAAAACTGCGGGAAGCGGCCTCCGAAGAGGCGATCCTGCCGGAGCTTGAATGACCATCCGGTCGCCGGCGGCCGCCGTTCGTGGCGGCCGGCCGGTGGCCTGGGTATCCTCTCACGCATGGGATCCGCCTCCGTCATCGGTCTTGCGATCGCTTGTGGCCGGGCCGGCGGTGTGGCCGCATTGGTCGCCGGAAGCATCGCGGCCGCGGCCGGCTTCGACGGCTGGCAGGGCATGCGGGTGATCGAACTCGACGGCCGGGCGGAGCGGCTGGCGGTCGCCGATCTTGGTGGCGACGGCCGCGACGACGTGATCGTGGTCAATCCCCGGCAGGCGCGGATCGATCTCTACCGCTGGCTCTCCCCGGAGGAACGCGACCGGAAGGACGTGGCCGACCCCGAGCGACCCAACGAACTGCCGCTGGCGCCCGAATGGTCCCGGGGGGAGGTGGCGATCGACGAGATGCCGCTCGATGCGGTCGTGCATGACGTGGACGACGACGGCCGACCGGAACTGCTCGTGCTCACGAGCCCCTCCAACCGGATCGCCGTCTACAAACAGCAGGATGGCATGGCGATCGACGCCCGCGGAGCCTGGCAGAAGACGGGAGGCTGGAACCTCCTGGCCGGCACGCCCACCGGTCGACGCGGCTGCCTCCTGGTTCGCGACCTTCCGGGCGGCAGGCATGAGCTGTTGGTGAACGAAGACGAAGGGATTCAACGCCTGCCTCTCGAGCCGGGCGGCCGTGCGGTCTGGCTCGCGCCCCGGGAGGTTCGGGGGCGGCTCGACTGGTCGCTCGCCGACCTCGATGGCGACGGCGATGAAGACCTGATTGAGTGGTCGAGCGTGGCTCGGCAAGTGGTGCGGTGGCACCCCTGCTCGGCCGACGGCAGCCTGCTGCCGCCCCAGACGCTCCACGAGCAGCCGATCGACGGCTTCGCTACGGCGGCAGGCCCCCGGGGGCCTGCGGATCTTCTGCTGCTCGGCGGCAGCGACAAGGGCGTGCTCCGGCAGTATCGGCTCGCGCGGGGCGAGGCCTCGGCTGTGGGCCGGCAAGACGCCCTGCCGCTGGCGGTTCCCGGCGGCCTCGGCTGGTGCGGAATGCGGATCGACGACGAGCCGGCCATCGTGGCGGTGGACACCTCCCAGCCGCGGCTGCGGATGCACCGGCTGACTCCCGCCGGCTGGTCTGCCGAGGAGACCTTCCCCGCCGTCAGTGGCATCAAGGCCGTGGCCGCCCCGGCTGCGGAGCGGGGGCTCCTGCTCGTCTGGTCGAAGGATGCCGCCGATCTTCACCGCTGCCGCTGGGAGCAGGGCCGGCTCGGGTATCCGCAGCCCTGGCCGTTTATGGCGGCCGACGAGACGACCAAGGAGGAGGAGCGGCGGATTCTGGCCCTCGATGTCGTCGGCTCGACGGTCTGGTGGGCCCAGCGGGTCGGTGCCGACCTCCATCTCTTTGTCTGGCCGGCCGACGCTCCCGAGGCCCGTCACAGCCTCTTCAAGGCCCTCGGCGACAAGCTCGATAAGGTGGTCTGGCTCGGCGGCGACACGCTGCTCGTGCAAGACGCCTACGCCAAAAACGCGAAGCTCGTGCGGCTCGTCGACGGCGAGCCGGTCGTCTCCTCTCCGGCGCTCCTGGCGAAGGTGGATCTCGACGAGTATCGGCTCCTGGAAACCGAGGCCGGCCGGCGGGTCTGCCGGCTCACCGACGGGGTGCTCCAATGGCTGGGCGATGACCTCCATCCGGCCGATCAGGTGATGCTCGGCGAGGGGCAGAAGATCGCCGCCTATCTGCCCCTGGTCGATGCCGCGGGCCGGCCGTCGACCGAGGCCTGGGCGCTCGAGCGGGGCGGCGGGTTTCTCCACCGGCTGGCGGCCGACGAGGCGGGGGTGATGCGGTCGGTCGAGACGATCAAGCTCCCGGCCGGCACCGGCCTGCGGCAGGATCCCGTGCTCGGGCTCGTGCTCGTCGATCAGGAGCGGATCGTCCGGCTTGCGACGGGCGAGCCCTGGGAACTCGAACTCGTGGAGAGCGTCGACGGCCGGATCGGCCGCCGCAGCGGGGTGCGGGAATCGACGATCCACCGGATTCTCAGCACCGACGTCGACGGCGATGGTGGCGAGGATCTCCTGCTCTGCGACGACCGGCGGCATCAGCTCACGGCGATGCTTCGCCAGTTTGTCGACGATGCTCCCGTCGCCAAGCTCGAGCGGAGCGTGAGCTGGCAGGTGTTCGAGGACCGGAAGTATCCGTATGACGGCGGCGACTCGCAGGAGCTCGTGCCGGAACCACGCCGGGTGGCCGGCCTCGATGCCGACGGCGACGGTCGCCGGGATCTCGTGCTCGTCAGCCAAGACCGGCTTGTGATCTACCTCGGGCAGGACCGGGAGGCCGTCGACGCCGACGAGCCGATCCCATCCGGACAAGACACCGCGAGGGCAGACCCATGAGCGGCGTCGGGCCCCGGGCTGGAAGCTGTAGAGGCGGGAGCGCCGGCCGGGCTTGCCGGCGGGCGGTGCTGCACGCGGCCTACCTGACCGCCGCCTGGACGGCGGCCACGCCGGCGGCCGAGGTCGTGACCGTCACGCTCGTGGGCGGCGGCAAACTGACCGCGCCGCTCCTGCGGCAGTCCGACGACGGGGTGGTGCTCGACCTCGGATTCGAGGTGCTGCGGATTCCTGCCAGGCGGGTGCTCGACGTGCGGGCCGAAGCTGCCGTCCAGGACGACGCGGTTCGCGGTTCCGTGGCGACCGACATCTTCCGCACCGGCCGGCTCGAGGCCCGCGAGGTGCCGGAACTGGTCAAGCGGTTCGGTGAGGCGGTGGTGATGATTCGAAGCCCCGGCGGCCTGGGCACAGGCTTTCTCATCAGCGGGCAGGGCCACGTCGTCACCAACTACCACGTCGTGGAAAACCAGACCCGGCTCCGGGCCACGATGTTTCGCGGCGTAGCGGCCGGGGACTCCGGGTCGGCCGGCTTCGAGAAGGTGGAATTCCGCCAGGTGAAGATCATCGCCCTCCAGCCGCTGCGGGATTTGGCGCTCCTGCAGCTCGATGCCGAGGAGGCCGACGGCCGCCTGCCTGAGCCGGTGGTGATCGACGATCGTGACGACCTCCGCGTCGGCGACATGGTGTTTGCCATCGGCAATCCGCTGGGCATGGAGCGGACGGTGACGCAGGGCATTGTCAGCAGCACCACCCGCACGATCGACCAGATGCGGCTGATCCAGACCGATGCCGCGATCAATCCGGGGAACAGCGGCGGACCGATCTTCAACGCTCGCGGGGAGGTGGTGGCGGTGGCCTGTGCGGGCGCGACCGCCTTCGACGGCCTCGCCTTCGGGATTCCCGCCTGCGATCTGATCGACTTTCTCGTGCACCGCGACACCTACCTGTTCGACGATTCCCAGCCACAGAATGGGGCGACCTATCTCGAGCCGCCCTACCGGCCTGCGATGGAGCGGTCGCAATCGGAACCGGTCGAGACGAAGCCGGGTGGCTGAGCCGGCCGGATGGCGACAGACGATGCGGAATCCAGGGAGGAGCAAGACGATGCCAAGCTGGCAGGCGGTGGTGACGGTGGTGGCGATCTCCGCGGGGGCCGTGGCGGCCCGGGCCGCCGACCTGCGGCCGGCCTGGGAATGCCTGCCCGACGACACGGTGCTGATGGTCCGGGTTCCCGGAGCCACCGCCTTCGTCGAGGAACTCGAGACGCGGACCAAACTCGGCGGCTACCTCGCCCGCCCCGATCGGCTCGAGAGCCTGTGGGAGCTGCTCGCCGAGCAGAACGGCGGCGGGACCTCCGATGCTGAAGGTCTCGAGGAAAACCTGCGAGAATACGGGCTCGAGCTTTCCGACCTCACGGCGGCCGGAGACCGCGATCTGGGAGCCGCGATTCTCGTCCGCCGGCGGGAAGGCCTGCCGCCGCTCGCGATGATCCTCGCCTGGGCCGAGCCAGGCCCCGAATCGGCTGCCAGGATCCTCGAGGCCGCCAAGCGGCGGATCGAGGAGGCGGGAGATTCCCCGGCTCCTCATCTCGAGCGGACCGATTTCGAGCTTGCCGGGCGGGAGGTGGTTTCGGTCGTCGAGCCGGTGATGGGGCTGGATCTTCGCGGACTCGAACTCGATCAGCTGGCCGGCGATGCCGACGAGGGCGAGTCTGACACGGCGGCCAGGCTCGAGGCGATGCGGGAGAAGATCCGGGCGGCCAAGCCGGTGCAGACCGGCCAGGCGCACTCCTACCTGACGATCATCGACGGGCGGATCCTGGCGGGCTCGACGATCCAGGCCGCCCGCCCGCTCGGCCAGGGCGACGCCGAACCCGAATCCTTCGAACCCCGGTGCGGCGGCGACGAGTCGCGGCAGATCTTCGAGGCCTTTCTGGCCGCCCACGAGCAGTCAGGCGAGCCTTCTCTGGCGCGGGTGTTCGCCGAGCCGGTGATCGCCGCCACTGCCCTGCCGGGCGGCACACCCCTTGTGGAGGCGGTGTTTCTGCCGCAGCCGCTCCTCGCCGCCGCCGAAGAAGAGGATGAAATTGCCGCCGAACTCGCCCGCTTCGGGCTCGACGACCTGGGTGGAATCGCCTGGCGACATGCCTTGAGCGACGGCTGCTGGCGGTCGGTGCTGGGAGCCACCTTGCCGGCTCCGCGTCACGGGATTCTCGCGGCGCTCGACCAGCAGTGCGACGCCTGTGACATCCCCTCCTTCGTCACGAGTGAAACAGTCGGCTTCACGCAGATTTCGCTCGACCTCGGCGCGGCCTTTCGCAGCATGCGCGAACTTCTCCCGGCCGCGCCCGACTCCGAGCAGGTGGCGAACATGCTGATGGTGGCCGATGTCCAGTCGCAGACCTGGCTGGGCGCCGACGTGGCGACGGTGCTCTCCGGGCTGGGCAGCCGACATTGGGTGCTTAGCTTTCCGCCGCGGGTCGCCGCTGCGCTGGCCAAGGCCCGCGAGGCGGCCCGGGGCGCCGGTGGCGGCGAGCCGGTCGCCGCCGATGCGCTGGCACTCGTCTGGGCGATCCAAGACGAGGCCCCGTTCCTCAAGCTGCTGGGCCGGCTCGCGCCGCTGGCCGGGGGAGAGCTTCAGGATGAGCAGGGCTTTCGCGGGCTGCGGGTGCCCGGCGGTGCCGCCGCCTTCGTCGGCCGCGGCCACCTCGTCGTGGCAATCGGCGAGGGCACGCTGGAAAAGACCCTCTCCGCGATTCGCAACCCGCCCTCTGGGCAGGCCTCGCTCCGGGATAGCGGCGTGCTCGGCCGGGCCCGTGAGCTCGTGCCACTGCCGCCAGCCCGGATGTTCGGGGTGACCGACGCGACCAAGACGGGCGGCACGCTCGGCATGCTCCGCGACTTCGCCGCCGGGCTCGAGCCCGAGGACGTGGCGGACACGTATCGGGAATTGCTGGCGGCGGGCCAGAAGCTGCTGCCGACGGCCCGGGAAATGGAGGGCATGTTTGGGGTGGGGAGCAGCGTGCTCCGCATGACCGACGACGGGGTCGTGTTCGAAACCGCCTGGGAGCTGCCGCCGCCGTAACGCGGCCGGCCATCATCCTCGCAGGCTCTCTCTGGGAACGCCGAGCACGTGACGACTCGCATCGATGCCTCTCCCCTTCGCCCCGAGCTGCTCGCGCCTGCCGGTGATCCCGAGTGCCTGCGGGCGGCGATCGCCAACGGGGCCGACGCCGTTTACTTCGGGCTTCAGACGGGATTCAATGCCCGGGCTCGGGCGACGAACTTCACAGTCGCGGATCTGCCCGGGGTGATGCGGCTCGTGCATCGCCATGGCCTGCGGGGGTACGTCACGCTCAACACGCTCGTCTTTGACGACGAGCTGCCGGCCTTCGCCGAGATCCTGCGGCAGGTGGCCGAAGCCGGGGTGGACGCGGTGCTCGTGCAGGACGTGGCCGCGGCCCTGCTCGCTCGGGAGATCGCCCCCGGCCTTCCACTCCATGCGTCCACGCAGATGACGCTCACGAGCGCCGAGACGATCCGGCTGGCCGAGCGGCTGGGCATGGAGCGGGTGGTGGTGGCCCGCGAACTCTCACTCGACGAGATCCGGGCCATCCGGCAGGAGACGGCCCTGCCGCTCGAGGTGTTTGTCCACGGGGCGATCTGCGTGGCCTATTCCGGCCAGTGCCTGACGAGCGAATCGCTCGGCGGCCGCAGCGCCAACCGTGGCCAGTGTGCCCAGGCCTGCCGCCTGCCCTACGACCTCATTTGCGACGGCCGAGACGTGGATCTGGGCGAGCAACGCTACCTGCTCTCGCCTCAGGATCTGGCCGCCTACGCCCTGACGCCCGAACTGCTCGCGGCCGGGGTGGCGTCGCTCAAGATCGAAGGCCGGCTCAAGACCCCCGAGTATGTGGCCAACATCACCCGCCACTACCGCCGGGCGATCGACGCGGCCCTGGCCGGTCGGCCGGTCGGGTTCACGCCCCGCGATGTCGAGGAGATGGAGCTGTCGTTCTCCCGCGGGTTTTCCCCGGGCTGGCTCGAGGGCTGCGATCACAAGCGGCTCGTGCCGGCCAGGTCGAGCGCGAAACGGGGCGTGCGGCTCGGAACGGTGGTCGACGTGCGGGGCCGGCGGATCGTGGTGGAGCTCGCCACCGGGCTGGCGGGGGGCGTGAAGCGGGGAGACGGCCTCGCCTTCGATAGCGGCGACACAACCGACGAATCAGTGGGCGGGCGGGTCTACGAGGTGATCCAGGCCGGTGTGGCGTCGAGCGACGCGGTCGTCAGCGGCCGGGTGGAGCTCGGCTTCGCCCACGACGGCTTCGACCTCGCTGCCGTGACGCCGGGCCAGGCGGTCTGGAAGACCGATGATCCCGAGCTTGTCTCGCGGCTGCGAAAGTCGTTCGCCAGCGAGTCGCTCCGGCGGCGGCAGCCGGTTGACCTGGAGGTGACCGCCGCCGTGGGCGAGCCGCTGCGGGTGGTTGCCCGGCTCGATTCGGGTCAGGGCTGCGAGGTCGATTCGGCCGAGCCGGCTCGCGAGGCTGCGAAGCATCCGCTCGACGAAGCGGTGCTCCGCGACCAGTTGGGCCGCCTGGGCCAAACTCCGTTCGAACTCCGCAGGCTCACCGCCTCGATCAGCGGCCGGCCGATGCTGCCCTTCAGCCTGCTCGGCCGGCTGCGGCAGGATCTCGTCGCGGCCCTCGAAGCGGCCGCGACGGCCTCCCCCGCCCGCGAGCTGCGGCCGGCCACGCTCCTCGTCTCGCGGCCCGCCGCCGATCCCCGAGCCGCCTCCGCGGCCGACGAGCTGCGGATCCTCGTCCGCTCGCTCGCCCAGCTCGAGGCGGTGCTCGACCTCGGCGAGCGGGCGGTGGCGGCCGACTTTGCCGACATCCGCGAATATCGCGAGGCGGTCGCGGCCTGCCGGCGGTCGGGGGCCACGATCCTGCTCGCTCCGCCGCGGATCCAGAAGCCGGGCGAGCTCGGGATCTTCGGCCTGGTGGCCAGGCAGCAGCCCGACGGCGTGCTGGCCCGGAACTGGGCCACGATCGAGTACTTCCGCGAGCGAGGCATCCCGGTCGTCGGCGACGCCCCGCTCAACGTCGCCAATCGGATCACGGCGGGATTCTTTCTCGACGCTGGCTGTGAGCGGGTGACCGCGTCCTATGACCTCAACCGCGAGCAGCTCGGCGGGCTCGTGGCGGCGGTTCCGGCCGACCGGCTGGAGGTCGTCGTGCATCAGCACATGCCGATGTTCCACATGGAGCACTGCGTGTTCTGCGCCGTGCTCTCCCCCGGCACGAACAAGACCAACTGCGGCCGGCCCTGCGACACCCACGCCGTCGCCCTGCGGGATCGGGTCGGCATGGAGCATCCGCTCACCGCCGACGTGGGCTGCCGCAACACCCTCTTCAACGCGGTGCCCCAGACCGCGGCCGAGGCGGTTCCCGGGCTCCGGGCGGCCGGCGTGCGGCACTTCCGGATCGAGTTTCTCACCGAAGGCCGCGCCGAGATCGGACGCGTGGTGCGGGCCTACCGGGATCTGCTTGCCGGGCGGACGAGCGGCCGCGAGGTCTGGCAGACGCTCCAGGCCAGCAACCGCGTCGGCGTGACCCGGGGCACCCTCGAAGAACGGCGAAATCCGCTGGCGATTCTCTGAGCGGATGCCGCGGAATGCACCGGCCCGGGCCGATTGTCTCGACCCGGGCCGGTGACAGGTTTCAGCTGTTGGCCAGACTTACTTCGCCATCTTGGCGAGCGTCTCGACCATCGGGCCCACGACCGGGCCGAGGAGGTCCTTGACCCCGGGGATGGCCATCACGGTGTCGATCACCTTCTGGAGCATGCCCAGGTTCTTGCCGATGAAGTCGGCGAAGGCGGGCTGCTCGTCAGCCGGCAGATTGCCGGCTTCCGTCTCGAGGGCACCGAGCATCGGGGCGAGCTTTTCGAGCTCGGGAATCGCCGCCCGGGCGGTGTCCTCGTTGGTGATGCCCTTGAAGACCGAGGTCAGGCCGCCGAACAGCTCGGTCGCGTTCTTGCCGATCCGCACGGCCTCGACGAACTTCGGATCGATCGAGAGCACCTCCTGGACGGTGTCGACGATCGAGTTGCCCCGCTCCTCGATCACCTCGGTGACGGTGTCCGTGATCGGGCCCTCCTTCAGCTCCTCCTGGACGACGACGGCCCCGCCCTCGCCCTCGGCCTCTTGCTTGACCCGGTTCTGGTTCCAGAGGTAGGCACCCACGCCGATCGCCGCAAGGGCCAGGAGCGGCAGCAGCCAGCCGGGAACGCCCGACTCGCTCTCGTGATGGGAGTGGCCATGGCTCTGCGAGCCTGAACCGCTCGGCAGGAGCGAGCCCAGGTCGCCGAGCGACAGCCCCTTGGGCATGGCCCGGGAAATGTTGCTGGCCTGCTCCGAGAACAGCCGCTGCACGCCACTGGCGTCGGGCCGTCCCGAGAACTGCTTGGCCACCATCCCGAGCACGATCGGCGCGAGGTAGGGGAGCAGCTTCT
>JBJOHE010000434.1:0-5838 GCA_046047895.1 Planctomycetota bacterium
GCATGCAGAATTCCGGCCTGGGGGTGGTGCTCGCCCAGAAACATTTCGCTTCCGAGCCGCTCACCGCCGTCCCCGGCGCGATCTCGGCGCTCGTCCACTCGATCATCGGCAGCCTCCTGGCCGCCTGGTGGCGGTGGACCGCGGCGGGCGGGATGCCCAGCGCAAACGCCCAGCGAGATGGCATGGCAACCCCAGTCCCTGAGGGTTACCTCCCTGAGATGCCTGACTACTCGCAACACAAGCCGCCACCATCTGTTCCAGGAGATGAACCCCGATGAAGTCATTCACAGAGCACCTCACGTTCAACATTCCTCAGCGGATGGGCTTTCTGAACATCACTGACCAGATCGAGGAGATCCTGGCGAAGTCTGGCATCCGCGAGGGACTGTGCCTCGTCAACGCCATGCACATCACGGCCAGCGTGTTCATCAACGACCATGAGCCGGGGCTCCACCACGACTACGCCACCTGGCTCGAGAAGCTCGCGCCGTTCAATCCCGACCCGCAGGTCTATCACCACAACCGCACCGGCGAAGACAACGCCGACGCCCATCTCAAGCGGCAGGTGATGGGCCGCGAGGTGGTGGTGGCGATCACCGACGGCCGGCTCGACTTCGGCCCCTGGGAACAGATCTTCTACGGAGAGTTCGACGGCCGCCGGCCGAAGCGGGTGCTCGTGAAGCTGATCGGCGAATGACGCGGGTGCCGGCTGGCGTCATCAAGGGTGGCGTTCGGGATCGTCACGCGCCTCCGCCCGTGACGGCTGCCGCCAGCGACTGCGGTTCAAGCGTCACCGCCCGGCCGAAACCCGCGACGAGCCGGGCCCGCCCCGGCACGAACACGACGATCGAAAAATCGCCCAACTGAAAGAGCGGGGCTGTATCGGGAAACTTCGCCAGGTAGGCGGCGGCGAAGGTGGCATGCTCGGGATGGTCGGCCGCGATGAATTCGGCTCGGGCCGGGATCGAGACGCGGGCGAGCGCCTGCGGCATCTCGGCGGAATCGTCGGCCGCAGCGATGAGCAGACAGACCTCCGGGCAACTCCGCATCTCGCGGGTGTGGGCCGCCAGCCCGCTGACGTGGGTCACGAGCCTGAGGCCCGCCGGGCCATTCTGGAAGGCAAACGGAATCAGCGACGCCGCTGGCACGCCGTCGTGGAGCGTGGCCAACGCCGCCGTCGGGCGGTCGATCAGGAGCGAGCGGAGGACCGTGGCAATCGGATCGGCCATGCCGACAAGTCTACCCGGTCGCCCCGACTGCCTCCGAACCGGTGTACCGACGCCACAGGGAGGCTCGGGGGGCGGCGAACGCTCGCGGAGCATAGGGGCGTATCCTCGCCCGCGACGCGACTTTTGCTGCCCTCCGAGCCTGACGACCAGGATCGACGTTGTGCCGGCGCCGCGAGGAATGGCGGAGAAGTTTTCCCCGCCGGAACACCAGCCTGGATTGCCCGTTTCAGACGTGAGGCTGCGATACTGGATGAACGCAGTTTCCGAGTAACTCTTCCTCCGAGGACTGGCGACATGAACCTCATCAACCACAAGACCTTCGAACGACCGGCCGAAACCCGCCGCCGGCTGCTGCGACTGATGGCCTTGGGGGGCGTGTTTGCGGCCACCCGCGGAGCCTACGCAGAGGAACTCACCCGCACGCCCTCCCAGACGGAAGGCCCCTTCTATCCTCGGCAGTTTCCTCTCGACACCGACAATGACCTGCTCGTGATCACCGACGCCACCACCCCGAGCGACGGCGAGGTCACCTGGCTTTCCGGCCGGATCCTCGATGCGACCGGCGAGCCACTTCGCAACGCCCTCGTCGAGATCTGGCAGTGCGACGCTCATGGCGTCTACCTCCACAGTGGCAGTGGCAACGGCGAAAACCGCGACGCCAACTTCCAAGGCTACGGCCGGTTCGTGACGGGGCTCGACGGCGGCTACGGCTTCCGCACGATCAAGCCGGTTCCCTACCCCGGCCGCACGCCCCACATCCACTTCAAGATCTCGCGGCAGGGGAAGCACCTGCTCACGACGCAGTGCTACGTGAAGGATCATCCGGGCAACGCCCGCGACGGGATCCTCCGCGGCATCCGCGACGAGGCCCAGCGGGAGAGCGTACTCGTCGACTTCCGTCCGCTCGAGGGCTCGCGGATCGGCGAACTCACCGCCCACTTCGACGTCGTGCTCGGCCTCACGCCCGAAGACGCCTGAGCCAGGTCTGCTGCCGACGTGGCCGCGATGATTGACCTGATTGCGGCGATGCGACCCGAGATCTGGAAATAAAAACGGCCTGCGTTCCGGTGTCCAAACTCAGTCGGGCGCCTATCACTCATGACAGAAAGAGCGGGGTGGACGGTCTACCTTGCCCTGGCTCGGAAATCGGTCAGCCGATTTCCGAGTCGAGTCGCTTTTTTGTCACGATCTGGAGGTGAAACATGCGGTTGAGCACGTTTGCTCGAGGCCTGATGGCCGGGCTGGTGGCGATGGCTCTGATCAACTCGACGGCGGTGCGGGCTGCCGAAGAAAAAGACATCGTCGACACAGCCGTGGCGGCGGGCGATTTCACGACGCTCGTGGCGGCGGTGAAGGCGGCCGGGTTGGTCGAAACCCTCAAGGGCGAAGGGCCGTTTACCGTGTTCGCGCCGAGCGACATGGCATTCGGCAAGCTCCCGGCCGGGACAGTCGACAGCCTGCTCAAGCCGGAGAACAAGGAAAAACTCGTCGCCATCCTCACCTACCACGTGGTGCCCGGGAAGGTGATGGCCGCCGACGTGGTCAAACTCACCGAGGCCAAGACGGTGCAGGGCAAGGCCGCGAAAGTGAAGGTCGACGGCGACACCGTCATGATCGACGGGGCGAAGGTCGTGAAGGCCGACATTCCCTGCTCGAACGGGGTGATCCACGTGATCGACGCCGTCATTCTCCCCGAGTGATCCGGATCTGAATCGCCCGGTGACCGGCATCGAGCCGGTCACCGGGTTTTTTTATGCGCAGGCGGCCAGACGCAGCCGGAGGCTTGACGACTGAACGCCCATATTCTAATGTACGGCTGTTCATTCTTCCGAATCTCCTGATGGGAGGCCGTACGATGGTGACGTTTGGGCAAGGAAATCACGAGTTTTCCGGCCTGTTTGCCGGAGCCGCGACAGGCGGGGGCGAGTTGGAGCGACTGCGAGCGGTAGTCGTCAGCGGCGGACGGCTGGAGGGCTTCACAGCAGCCCGCGACCGCGAAGCGATCGGCAGCGGCTTTGCCGGGATCGATGCCCTTCTGCCCGCCGGCGGCCTGCGGCGTGGCAGCCTCATCGAATGGCTCACGCCAAACACAAACGCCGCGGAGGACTGCGGCGGTCCACCTGACCGTGGGCCAAGCGGCAGCACGGCAGGCGATCTCCAGGGCGGCGCCGGTGCCGCCACACTCGCCTGCGCCGTCGCCTGCCGTCTTGCGGGAGCGAGCGGCGGCCCTGCGACGATCGTGGTGGTCGATCGCACGGAGTGGTTTCATCCGCCGGCCATGCTGCCCTGGCTGACGGCCGGACAGCAGCTCGTTGTCGCCCGCCCAGCCCGTGACGACGACGAGATCTGGGCGATCGACCAGGCACTGCGGTGCAGCGGGGTGGCGGCGGTGGTGGCCTGGCCGCGGCAGCGGGGACAGGCCCGGCAGCGGAGCCACTGGCAGACGGCCCTCCGCCGCTGGCAGCTGGCGGCGCGGTCGAGCGGGGCGATCGGGCTGCTCGTGCGGCCGCAGGCGGCGCTTCGCGATCCATCATGGGCCGAGGCTCGAATCGGCGTTGAGCCGTTGCCCGGCGGCACACTCCTCGAGCGACGGCTCCAGCTGACGCGGCTGGGCGGCGGCTGGATCGGCACTGATCAGAGCCAGGCGACCGAACTCGTCATCGACCTCGCACGCGGGATCGAGGCTGGGCAGCGAACAGGCCTGCCGGGCCGCCTGCGAGAGCCGCGTGCTCAAACGGCTCGAGAAGGAGGCGTCGCATGCCGCGCATCATGACGATCTGGCTGCCCCGCTGGCCGGTTCAGCGGCGGCTGCTCGACCGGCCGGAGCTGCGAAAGCTGCCGGTGTTTGTCTGCCGCCGCGACCGCCGCGGCCTCATGACGGTGGCGTCGTGGGCCTGGGCCGAGCCGCCGCGACGGCGGCGGGCGGCCATCCGGCCCGGCATGTCGCTGGCCGAGGCGATGTCGGTGCTGGCCCTGGCTTATGGCTCCCGGGCCTGCCACGTCGCCGAGGTGGAGGTCGACGACCCGGCTGCCGATCGGCTGGCGCTCGAGCAACTGGCCCGCTGGTGTCGACGGTTTGCAGCGACGGTGGGCATCGAACAGCCGTCGGCAGGCCTGGCAGACGCGGCCGCGGCGCCGGAATGCCTGCTCCTCGACGTCGCGGGCACAGCCGGTTTTTTCGGAGGCGAACCGCCACTCGCCCGCACCGCTGCTTGGACGCTCGCCGCCCGCGGGCTCCACGCGCGGGTGGCGATCGCCGACACCGCCGCCGCCTCATGGGCCGCCGCCCACCATACCGACCTCGTGGCCAAGGCGGAGGCCCGCAGCCGGACGACTGCCGACGGACAGACGGCCCCCTGCCCTGCCCAGCTCCATTCGGCCCAGGCTGCCGCGGTCCGCGCCCGCCGCTGGGCCGTGGTGCCGCCTGGGGCGCAGCATCTCCGCGCCGGCGAGGCGGCCGTGCTCGCCGGCCTGCCGCTCGAATCGCTGCGGCTCGAAGCCTCCATCTGCGACATGCTCCGCGAGGTGGGCATCGACACGCTCGGAGGAATGCTGCGGCTGTCGGCCAAAAGCCTGGCCTCGCGGTTTCCGCCGGCGCTCGGCCAACGGCTGGCGGAGTTCACAGGCGGCCGGGCCGAGCCGCTCGTGTCGCCCCGCGGCCATGAACTGCCGCAGGCGGCTCATGACTTCGACGTGCCGCTTTCGCTCGCCGCGATCGACGATGTCGCGATCGCCGGATTGCTCGAGCGATTGGTGGGCCGGTGCATCCAGCCCCTCGCCGCCCGCGGCGAGGGCATCCTGTCCGTGCAGGCCCGGTTCGAGCCGGCCGCTGCAGCGGCGACCGCGACCGCGGTGCCGCCGAGCGTGATCGATATCGGGCTGTTTCGCCCCAGCACATCAGTGCGGCATATCGTCGACCTCATCCGGCTGCGGATGGGCCGGGCGAGGCTGCCGCGGGAGATCGACGGCGTCGCCGTGGAGGTGATAAGCACGGGGCGAACAGGCTGCCGGCAACGCTCGCTCTTCGGCAGCGGACTCGCCCTCGAGAGCAAACCTGCCTGCGAGCAGGACGGCATAACTCGGCCGGCCGCAGCCCGAGCCGGAGATGCCGACATCGGCCATCTGATCGACCGGCTCGCAGGCCGGCTGGGCCGAGGAGCCGTGTTTGAGCCCAAGCCGGTGGCCGATCCTCAGCCGGAACATGCCTGGATGCCCGCGCCCCCTGTCGTGGCCCCTGGCTACCAGAGCCGGCAGCCAGGCCGGGGCGGCCAGCCGACGCCGCAGGATGCCGGTCGCTCCGGCCCACGGGATCGCGTACGTCGCCAGGGCACGGCCACTCGCAGCGGCAGCATCATTGCCAGCGGCCGGCGGCCAATCTGGCTCGCGCCCCGGCCACTGCCGCTCGAACCGCTCACCGCCGGAATGGTCGCCGTGGCGCCCGACGGGCCACCTGTGCGATTTCGGTTCGGCGGAGCCGTTCACCGGGTTCGTGAGGCCCACGGTCCGGAACGGATCGAAACAGCCTGGTGGCGCGGGCCCACCGTCCGCCGCGACTACTACATCGTGGAGACGGAATCGGGGGCGAGGTTCTGGCTGTTTCGCCGGCTGG
>JBJOHE010000435.1:0-4945 GCA_046047895.1 Planctomycetota bacterium
ACACGACGCTCTTCCGATCTACAGACACGAACCTCCGCCTCAGGCACTTCCACACGTGTCGCGGTTCGGGGCTGCCCGTGTCCCCGAGGCGGCCTAGGAAACCAGCGCAGCCAGGATGGCGAAGCGGAGTTTCCTCGGAGTGAGCGCAGGGCTGGAGGCCCGCAGCGAACGTCCGGCGAGGGGATATGGACAGCCCCGAACCTCAAGTTGACTCCCGCTTCCGCGGTCGGCGCCCACCATCGGCTCAGGGCGCGAGGTGGGTGGCGGGAACGACGCCCTGGGGTGCGGCAGCCGCCCGACGGCTGCCCGTGCGGGGCCGCGTCAGGTCGTCGGCGACTGCCTGGGGCACGTTGGCTCCAGGCGTCAGGTCGGGCATGCCGCGGCCGGAGCCTCCCTTCGCCGGAGCCTGGCTGGTGCCGGCCAGGAAGTTATCGATCGCTGCCGCGCCGCGGAGGTGGGTGAAGTAGCGGGCCATCTCGACCCGCTGCTTCTTCTCGAAAATGTCGTCGTAGAGCTCGGTTCGCACCTCGTCGAAGGCCACCTTCGCCGGCTCGGTGAAGCCCTCGCAGAAGATCACCATGAACCGGTCGGCGATCTGGACCACGCCGGAGAGTTCGCCCGGCTGGAGGCCAAAGACCTCCCGCTCGAGGGTCGGCTGGCCGCCGTACCGTTGGATCGGCGGCACCTCGCCCCGCAGGGCCCGGGTGGTGGGATCGACCGAATAGGTCTCAGCCAGCCCACCGATCGCCTCGGCGGTGGGGTTCTGGCGGGCCAACTGCCAGACCTCCTGGGCCCGCCGCTGGTTGTCGAGCACGATGATCCGGCAGCGGGCCCGCGGCCCGAAGGTGGCGGCGAAGGCCTTGTCGAGGTCTTCCTTGTGGACCGGCACGCCGCCGACGAGCTTCTTGAGGGCGACGGTCGGCCAGACCACGTCTTCGAGATAATGCCGCAGCGGGATCTTCTCTTCCTTGGTCACGCGGGCCAGCCAGGCCTCCCGGTCGGGCGCGCCGTCGGGCTTCTGGAACCCCATCTGAGCCGCGGCCCGGTCGACCTCGGCATCGAGATCGGCCTGCACGATCTGCAGCTGCTGCTTGGCGAGCGCCTGCCGGATCAGGGCCCGGGTGATCAGAATCTCGAGCACTTCGCCGCCATGCCGGTCGACGGCCACGCTCCTCACCTCGTCGAGCCGCACCGGCTCGCCGTTGACGATCGCGGCGATGTCGGGCTGGGCAGCCGCGCGGGCCGGGTCGTTCATCACGTTCTCGATCCGGCTGGCGTCCTGCAGCCGGCGAAACACGTCGTTCGATGCCTGGCGGCTCTTCCGCTCGCGAATCTCCGCGGCGAGGTGGGGACGCACGTCGGCAGGCGAGGCCTCGGCGGCGGGCAGCCGCCCCTCGCACTTGATCACGATGAACTGATCAGCCACCTGCACGACGGGGGAGATCTCGCCCGGCTCGAGGGCGAAGGCGGCCCGGTCGAAGGCCGGGTCGCCGGAGTGGAGCCGGATCGGCTGCACCCAGCCGTTGGCGCTGGCACTGCCCACGTCGACGGAGTGCTGGCGGGCGAGCGACCCAAACTGGTCGGGTGCCGCGAGGGCCTGCTCCCGGAGCGATTCGGCCTCGCCACGGGTGCGGGAGACGAGGATGCGGGCCTTCACGGCGGGACCGAACCGGTTTTCGAAGGCCTGCTGGATTTCGGCCTCGGTCGGTTCCCCCTCGCCCTGGGCCAGTGCCCGCAGGGCCAGCATCGGCCAGACGATGTCGGTGGCGTACTGTTCGGGGGCGATGCCCCGCTCCTTCTGGATGAGTTCAAGCCACTGGTCCCGGGGCACACTGAACCGCTTGGCGAGGGTGTCGATCTCCGCGTCGACATCCTGGCGGGTGACTGCGATCCCCTTGCCGCGGCAGGCCTGTTCGATGATCCGCCGGTTCACGAGCGTCTCGAGCACGCTGCTGCCGTGCCGGGCCAGGCATTCGGCGGAAAGTTCTTCAGCCGAGATTTCGGCGCCGTTGACCAGCGCCATCGGCTTGGGAGCGGCGGGGGTGGCGGATGCCGATGCCGGGGGGGCAGCGGTCGTGGGTGACGGGCCGGTCCAGGTCCGCCAGACGACCGCGAAGCCGATGATCAACGTCGCCGCGATGAGTTCCCGAGCGAATCCCTGCCGACCGAACGAAGCATGCGCCATGGTTGCCCTCCTTGGTCGTGGGGAAATAGGGGATCCACCGCCGCGGGGCAAGAGGGATCTCGCCGTCGCGATCCACCGCGAGGATTCACCCATCCACGAGCCGCCGGCCCCTGCCGCTATGATGGGCGGAGGTTTGCCTCGTCCGCCACGCCCCCCGAGCCCACCTGGTTTCCCATGTCGCAGCCGTCCCCCTCATCCGCCCAGCGACCCCAATGCCTCGTGATCCTTGGCCTGATGCCGCCGGTCACGCTCGAGGACGTCAAGCAGGCCTACCTCGTCAAGGCCCGCGAAGCCCATCCCGACCGCGGCGGCAGCCCCGAAGGGTTCGTCAGGGTGCAACAGGCCTTCGAGGAGGCGACGGAGTTCGTGAAGTTCAAGGCCAACAAGCTCGAATGGCTGGCCTCCAAGATCGATGCCTACGCCCAGCAGCAGGAGGTGGTGACGGAGACGATCGAGCGGGGCGGCAGCATTGAGATGGAAGAGACCGACTGGCTGCGAAAGTCGTTCGGCGACGATTTCGGCCATGTGGCCGACAAGCTCACGGCGGTCCGGCTGACGGGGCCGGCCGCCGACGACGTGTTCTGCATCTTGCTCGGCTTTCGCGCCGAATCGCTCAAGGACCTGGCCGTGCTCGACCTCTCCGGGGGCTCGCTCACCGACGAGGGCCTGCTCCAGCTCAAGCCCCTCACGAGCCTGCGGCACCTTGACCTGCGAGGCACGCAGATCTCCAGCAAGCTGGCCGGCGAGATCCCCGGCTGGTTCGAGCGGCTCGAGTTTCTCGGCCTGCCGAAAGGCTCGCTCGGCATGCTCGCCCGCATGGCCCTGCCCCGCCGCGTGAAGCTCGAACAGGGCGACGGCTAGACCGCTTCAGGATACGTGCATCGCTGGCTCGGGGGCGGAAAAGTCGGGTCGCTCACCGAGCGATCCGCCCTCATCCTCCTCGGGCGTTCGCCGACCCCCTCGCCGACCCGCAGGTTGATCGCCCGCCGGGTCACTCGGGAAACAGGCGGGTCGAGAGGTACCGTTCGCCGAGGTCGGGCAAGACCACCACCACCAGCTTGCCGGCGAATTCCGGTCGCCGGGCCACCTGCAGGGCGCCCCAGGCGGCGGCGCCGCAGCTGATGCCACACATCAGCCCTTCCCGCTTCGCCATCTGGCGGGCGGTCTCCATCGCGTCTTCGTCGTCGACCTTGACCACCTCGTCGATGACGTCAAGGTTGAGGATGTCGGGGATGAATCCGGCGCCGATGCCCTGGATCGTGTGCCGGCCCGGCTTGATCGGCTCGCCTGCGAGCTTCTGGGAGATCACCGGGCTGTTGGCGGGCTCCACGGCCACCACCCGCACGCCCGGATTGTGGCTCTTGAGCCGCTCGCCCACGCCGGTGATCGTGCCGCCGGTGCCGACGCCGCAGACGACGACGTCCACCTGGCCCTCGGTGTCCTGCCAGATCTCCTCGGCCGTCGTCCGCCGATGGACCTCCGGATTGGCCGGGTTCTTGAACTGCTGCGGCATGAAATACTGGCTGCCCGAACCGGCGATCTCCTCGGCATGACGGACCGCGCCGGGCATGCCTTCGGCAGCGGGGGTGAGCACGAGTTCCGCCCCGAGCGCCTTGAGCATCCGCCGCCGCTCGAGGCTCATGCTCTCCGGCATCGTCACGCGAAGCTTGTAGCCCCGGGCGGCGCAGACGTAGGCCAGCCCGATGCCGGTGTTGCCGCTGGTGGGCTCGATCACGATCGTGTCGGGGCCGAGCCGGCCGTCCCGCTCCGCCGCGTCGATCATCGCGCAGGCGATCCGGTCCTTCACGCTCCAGAGCGGATTCATGTTTTCGATCTTGCCGGCCACGGTGGCGACGCAGCCGTCGGTGACCCGGCGGAGACGGACCAGCGGCGTGCGGCCGATGCACTGCGTGATGTCGTCACGGATTCCGGCCGGCTGCTTGGTCCCGGTCATGATCGTTCTCTCCTCGCTCCGAAATGGTGGTCCGACCGGCAGGCGGCCCCGCCGCTCCCGGCACAATCGGCATTCTCGAACCGCGGGATGAGCCAAACCAGCCGGGCCGCCGCAGACCGCCCTCGCGGCGGGCAAGGCCGCTGCGAAGTGAAACCCCACTTCCTGGCTAACCACCCCGAGGGCAGTTCCTTTCGGGCCCCTTGTGGGTGGGGCCGGATGCCCCTAGAACCAAGGCGTTTCAGGCCCCGGGTGGAACCCGAGCGGCGGCGGCTCGTCAGGGATGGCAGACGGCGAATCCCTTCATCCCCCTTGAGAACCACGGTCATGAACATTGTCGATTTGATCTCCAGCCAACTCTCCGGCGACGTCCTGGGCAAGCTCGGCGGCCTCGTCGGCGCCTCCGAGCAGCAGACCTCCTCGGCCACCTCGGCCGCGGTGCCGGCCCTGCTCGAGGTGTTTTCCAAGCTCGCCTCCTCGCGGGGCGGCGCCGACAAGCTCGCCGGGGCGATGGGCGGCCTCGATCTCTCGATGCTCGGCAACCTCGCCGGCCTGCTCGGTGGCGGCAACGCCTCGGGCCTGGGGAACGTCGGCGGCGACCTCCTCGGCTCGCTGCTCGGCGGCGGCAACCTCACGAAGCTGATCGGCGCGCTGGCGTCGTTCGTGGGCTCGCAGCCCGACCTGATGAAGAAGCTGCTCCCCTACCTCGCGCCGATCGTGCTCGGGATGGTGGCCAAGCAGTTCTCGGGACGGCCCGACGCCAGTGGCGTGCAGCGGCTGTTCTCGGAGCAGGCCAGCAACATTTCCCG
>JBJOHE010000436.1:0-3708 GCA_046047895.1 Planctomycetota bacterium
AACGCTGATCACGGTGCCGGCCGATGCCACCTCTGTGACCATTCTCTACACGGCCATCCACCTCTCGGCCCCGGAGGCGATCCGATTCCGCTATCGCCTCGTGTCCGCCGCGACGCCGATCGACGCCCCCTTGAGCCAGGATGACTGGGCGAAGATCGGCCGTGATCGCCGGGTGTTGCTCAGCGGCCTCGCGGCCGGCCGGCAGCGGTGGGAGGTCAAGGCCGGCATCGACGGCCGTTATGCCGCGGAGCCGACCGCGGTGATCCTCGACGTGGAGCCACTCTTCTGGCAGCGACCGGCGTTTGTCGCCCTGGCCGGCACCGCGGCTGCGGGCGGCGTGATGGCCGTGTCGACCGGGGTGCTCCGCCGCCGGTACCGCCGCACCCTGGCCCGGGAGCTCACGCTCCAACGGGAACGGGAACGCATCGCCCGTGACATCCATGACGACCTGGGAGCCGGCCTGACCCATGTGGCCCATCTCTCCGCGATGGCCATCGACCACGACACCGACCCGCGAGCCGCCGCAGACATCTTCCAGCGAATCTTCCGGGCAACCAACGGATTGGCCCAGTCGCTCGACGAGATCGTGTGGGCCGTCAATCCCGCCAACGATTCGCTCGACAAGCTCGTCTCGTACCTGGCGGAGTTCGCCCAGGAATTCACCGAGGCGGCCGGCGTGGCCTGCCGGCTCGATCTTCCCGCGGACGTGCCCGAGCGGCCCGTGCCGTCGCCGGCCCGACACCATCTCTGCATGCTCCTCAAGGAAATCCTCCATAACGCCGTCACCCACGGCCAGCCCTCGGAGATCCTGGTGACGCTGCGGGTGCGGGGCCGCTCGCTCGGCCTCGTGGTGCGGGATGACGGCTGCGGCTTCGATCCCGTGGCTGTGTCGGCCGACGATTCTGGCCGGCGGAGCGGACTCACCGCGATGCACAGGCGGGTCGATGAGCTTGGCGGCCGGCTCGCGGTCGAATCGATGCCCGGCTCGGGCACGACCGTGAGCATCGAGGTCGAGGTGTAGCATGGCTGGCAGACCGTCTGAGCACACCGAGCCGCGACAAGCCGCCCCGATCCGGGTGGCCGTCGTGGAGGACGACCAGCGGGTGCGAGACAGCCTGTGCGACATCCTGCGGAGCTGCCGCGACTGCGAGCTTGCCGGCTGGTTTTCGAGCGGCGAACAGGCCCTCCGGCAGCTCGACGAGGTCGATCCCCGGGTGCTCGTCGTCGACGTCAATCTGCCCGGGATGTCGGGCGTGGAAGTGATCCGGCGGATTGCCGAGCTGGGCAAGCCTTGGCAGACGCTGGTGCTCACCGTGTATCGCGACACCGACACGATCTTCGAGGCGCTCTCCGCCGGCGCCGTCGGCTACCTGGTGAAGCCCGTCACACCGGCGAAGCTCGTGGAGGCCGTCTGCGACGTCGCGGCGGGCGGAGCACCGATGACCGGCGCCGTGGCCCGCAAGGTCGTCCAGGCCTTCGCCCGGTCATCACGGGCGACACCGGCGGTGGCCGCCACGCTCACCGCCCGGGAGCGGGAGGTCTTGGACATGCTCGTGCAGGGGCTGTCGAAAAAGGAGATCGCCGCCCGGATGAACGTCTCCTTCGCGACGGTGCGGACGCATCTGGAGCACGTCTACAAGAAGCTCCACGTCCGCACCCAGGCCGAGGCCGTCGCTCGCTGGCTCGGGAACCGCCCCACGCCGGGGCCCGCCAGCTGAGGCTGCCTCGTGTCGGGACGAGGCCCCGCACATGGCCGCAGCTTTTATTCGCGCCGGAGCCGAAATAACGGTTCGCGCACCGGCAAAACCCTTGCTTCCGTCTGCTTGACGTGGCTAGGCTCCGCTGAGTGTTTTGGCAAGGGGGTTCGTTCAGTTCGCATGCCGCAAGGGGGGATCTTATGAAGACCGTGTTCCCACGAGAATCGTCTCGTTGTCTGCTGATGATGGCCTGGGCAGCCGCCGTCGCGGCGCTCGTGACGAGCCGCGGCATCGCCGCCGATCTTTACTTCGACATGAACGGGGCGACTCCGTTTGGCGACGGCTCCCGGACCTGGCAACAGAGCAACACGACGACGAACAACCCCTACTGGACAACATCCCCGCTGGGCGACATCTCCACGACGAATTACGTCACGACCAACGGCAGCAAGTCGGTTCAATTCGGCTTCGGCCCCGCCCCCGAGAACCCGGGCGCCGGCGGCACGGTGACCGTGGGCAACAGCAGCAGCCCGACGAGCAACAATCCGGCGGCGGGATCGATCATCTTCAACGCCTCGGGCACGTCGCCCTACACGCTGCAGAACAACACGAACAATCCGGGCCCGTCGATCACGCTCAACACGGGCGGCTCGGATGTGCCGGATGGCGTGGGGATTTTGGTCAACGAGACCGTGGTGGGCGACACCCGGTTCATCGTGAATCCGGCCTCGGCGGAGGGCAACAACTTCCGGATCATCCTCGGGGCCGACCAGACGTGGCGAAACGAAAGCCCGACCTATGCGTTGGAGATGAACATCAAGGTCGTCGACAACGCGAGTCCCCGGGCGCTGACGACCGACGGCATAGGATTCATCTCACTCGGCGGATCCAACACCTTCTCCGGCGGACTCACGGTGGCGGGCGGCACCCTGCGGGCTGCCCACCCCGAGGCGCTCTCCACCGGCCCGGTCACGGTGAATGCAGGCGGCACGCTCGACGTGCGGGCCACGCTGGCAAAGGATCTCTCCGGCAGCGGCCTGGTGACCGTCGGCCCGGGCGGAGATCTCTCGTCTGGGTCGCTCGACTCCCTCAGTCTTGCCGTCATGGGCGAAGCGGGCACCGCCGCCCGGTTCACGACCACGGCCGCCACGAGCCTCGGGCTCGCCAGCCTCAGTCTCGGCGGCGATGCCACGCTCGGGCTGACTGCCGGCCAGTCGCTGGCGGCCGCCGGGGCCCTCTCCTGGAGCGGGCTCGCCAACCTGATCGATCTCGGCGGCGTGGCGAGCCCCGGCACCTACACGCTGCTCTCGGGCGGCAGCCTCGTGAACTCCGGCGACATCGCGGTCACGGGAGCGGCGGTCGGCAACCAGACGATCCCGCTCGGCCAGTCGGTGACCGTGGGTCGCACGACCTACAGCTTCACGAGCACCGCCTCGGCCCTCCAGCTCCAGGTGACGGGCACGCAGCTCGAGCTCGTCTGGACCGGCTCGGTGGACAACGTCTGGAACTACTCGACCACCAACTGGTCGAACGGTTCGCCGACCTTCTTCGGCTCGGGCGACTCTGGGCGAATCGAGACCGCCGCCGCGATCAGCGTCCAGGCCGAGGGCGTGCAGGCCAATGGCATCACCGTGGCCAACCCGTCGGGCACCGCCTCGCTCGCCGACGGCCCGCTCACAGCCGCCACGCTCACGAAGTCGGCCGCGGGCACGCTCGAAATCTCCAATGCCACGACGGCGACCGCGATCGAGGTTCAGGCCGGCACGCTCGCGATCACAGGTGCCGGCACGCTCGCCGGGTCGACGCTGACGAACAACGCCACCGTGGCCTACTCGAGCACCACCGACCAGACGCTGGCGGCGGCCCTGTCGGGCACCGGCAGTCTCAGCCAGTCGGGCTTCGGCCGGCTCGCGCTCGCCGGTGGCGGCGACTACGCGGGCAGTCTGAGCGTGGCCGCCGGCAGCGTCCTCGAGATCACGGGCGAGGCGCCGCTCGGGCCCGATGGCAGCTA
>JBJOHE010000437.1:0-24806 GCA_046047895.1 Planctomycetota bacterium
CGGTGAACCGCATCTTCAAGACTGAATCATTCGCCGCCGACCTCGAGGTGATCCGAGCGGAGACGGGCCTCCACTTTCGCCCGCTTGCGGCGGTCAATCGCCGGGGCGACATGGCCGAAGCTGCAGCAGACCGGCTCGGTCCGACCGCCACAGCCAACCTCCGCCGCGTGTACGCCCGCGACTTCACGCTGTTCGGCTACTACTGAACCCCACCAGAGACCGAATCCTGGCGGGATCGGAAAAACCTCGTTTACTGGACGGAAGCCAGGAACAGCGAGGCGAGGGAGTCGGCGAAAGCTCGCGGAGCATTGGGGCGTATCCTCGCCCGCGACGCGACTTTTGCCGCTCCCGAGCCGGTGGATCATTGAACAAAGCGGGGCAGGCGGGCTTTTCGTTGACAAACATGCCGAAAAGCCTATCCTGTCGCTAATGAGACTTGGTATCAACAGTGCCGTGCAGGCTGAATTTGTTCGGGGCTCGAGCCCCCGGCGGCTCCGCCCAGGCATGACGCTCGTGGAACTGCTCGTCGTGATTGCGATCATTGCCGCCCTGATCGGCCTGCTGCTGCCGGCCGTCCAGATGACCCGCGAGCGGGCCCGACAAACCCAGTGCATGAACAACCTCCGTCAGATCGGTCTCTCGACCCAGATCTACTGGAACACGAAGCGGCACTATCCCCATGCCCTGATCACCGGCAACTACGGCTACCGAATGCAGCCCGGCCTCAAGACCGCCAACGACCCAGCCGCCCTGCCCGAGGTCTACGGCCTCCAGGCCGTCCTCACCAACGACAAGTGGATCGAAGATAATCCGGCCGCCTGGCGGTGCCCGTCGCAGCCGCCCGAGATGCTCGCCCACGGCAACACCTACGCCTTCAGCGTCGCGTCGATCCTGAAGCGGAAGAACGTCGACCAGCCGGCCGAAAAGCTCTGGGTCTGGGACAACTTCAGCATGCGTCCGGGCCTGAGCGGCTTCCGCGGCCCGTTCTCGGGCTATTCGATCCCGACCAAGAAGCGGGTCTACCCGCACGGCAACCACATGCCCGGCTATTCCGCCCTCTGGCTCGATGGCCACGTCGATTTCCTCGCGTTTTGACACACGGTTCCTGACCCGAAACGGTTTCCCCGGGAGTTTCTCATGCCTCTTCACCGCCCCAGCCTCGTCTCGCTTCTTCTGATCGCCGCGTCGGCCGGCACCGCCCTCGGCCAGGTCGACTCGGTCACGATGGTGCTCGACCCCGCCGCCGGCATCGGCTCGAAATCGCTGGCGGCCTTCGGCTACGACCCGGTGAACGATTCGATCTATGTCACTACCTACGGCGCGGGGTCCGATGCGCCGGGCAACGGTGCGGTGGTTCGGTTCGACAACATCGCTTCCGGCACGCCGACCTTCACCACGCTGATGAGCGAGGCGCAGCTGCAGCTCTACTACCGAGATGGCAACCCGGACCGGAGCGTGAGCACGCCGAGCCAGAGCGGTTTTCTGCTCAATCCGCTCCCGGTGGGCGATCGGCCCGCCTCCAGCTTCGCGATGATCACCGATCTCGCGTTGACCCGGCTGCCCGGCAGCAACACGGTCGATCCGACGGCGACCAAGCGGGTCTACTCGTACTCGCTCGAGCCCGTCGCCCCCACCGGTGACGGCCGCGACGTGTTCACCACCCGGGTGACGCTCGCCGACATGAAGGCGATCACAGGCACGTCGAGCACCTCCAGCAACACCGGCCGGCAGTTCGCCTGGAGCGGCGACGGCCAGAGCATCTACTTCGTCGATTCGAGCACGGCCTACGACGGGCTCTGGACCGTCGGCGCCGTCTCCGGGAGCGTGCAGCGGCTCTTGGCCGACAACATGGACACCGCCGAGCCGGCCGTCTTCACCTCCGGCGGCGTCGACACGATCTACTTCGGTGGCGGTGGCGTCACCGCCAACGACGGCGGCATCGACATGGTCACCTACGACGGCACGACCGTGTCGGGCCGGCAGGTGGCGGTGCCGGCCGCCGTGCTCCGGGAGTTCCACGAGACCACGGCCGACGCCAGCGTCGTGGCGATCGCGACCGATGCCGCGGGCAACCTTTACTACACCAACACCACCAGTTCGAGCAGCTCCGCCGGCACGCCCACCCAGCGGGGCATCTTCCGCTACGACACCGAGGGACGGATCTCGAAGGTGCTCGGCTTCTCGGAGCGGATTGCCGCATTCGGCGACCGCGACCCCACCCCCAATGCCAACTCCTTCCGGCTCCAGCCCCGCACGGTCACCTACTCCGGCAGCGAGGGCGACTTCGAGGTGCTGCAGCTGCTCTACGCCGAGCCCTCGAGCGTCAACGCGGTGGCCGGCGCCTACGCCTTCAAGCCCGGTGATTTCAATCGTGACAATGCCGTCGACGCCGACGACGTGGCCCTGTTCGTGCCGCAGGTGACGCTCCGGGGCGTGGTCAAGACCGACGCCGCCGACCTGAAGTTCGACCTCAACGCCAACGACGTGGTCGACTGGAAAGACGTGCAGGTCTTCCAGCAGTTTCTGGAGTATGGCTCGCCGACGGTTCCCGATCCCACGCTGAGAATCTTTGCCGACTCCGACTTCAACGGCGTGGTCGACTTCGCCGACTTCCGCACGATGCGAGACGCGATGGGCCAGTCGGGCCAGACCTTCCTCGCCGGCGACTTCGACGGCAACGACCGGGTGGACTTCGCCGACGCCCAGCTGCTCGACCGGGGCTACGGAGCGGTTTCGGCCCTGATCGGCTCGGGGGTCACGCCCACGCCCTTCGACCAGACCGAGTGGGACGCCTTCGCCGCGACGGTGCAGATCGGCCTGGAGGTGGCAGACGGCGTCACAACCCAGGCCGATCTCAACTATCCCCGGATCACCGTGGCCGCCTCGGTGACCAAGACCGGGCCCGGCGAACTGCTGTTCACGGGAGCCAACACCTACGCCGGCCCGACGACCGTCGCAGCCGGAACACTGCGGCTCTTCAACGCCGACGCGGCAGTGAACTCGGCCGTGACCGTCGCTGACGGGGCCACGCTCTCCGTCGGCCCGGCGGTGCGGGCCGAGGTCGCCAGCCTGGAACTCGCCCCGACCGGCCTCGTCGACCTGACCAGTGGCCGGCTGATCGTGGGCGAAGGCGTCGATGCCGGCGAGCTTCGCACGGCCCTCCAGGCCGGCCGCAACGGTGGCAGCTGGGACGGAACGGCCGGCATCACGTCGTCGGCGGTGGGTGCCTCCGGTACTCGGACCGTCGGCTACACCCTCGGGGCGGACGGCGCGGCCATCGTCGCCTTCGCCGCCCCCGGTGACGTCGACCTCGACGGCGAGATCAACACCTTCGACCTCGTCGGGATCAACGCCTCGGCCACCTTCGGCAACGGCCAGCCTGCGATCTGGAGCCAGGGCGACTTCAACTACGACGGCTTCACCAACGCCCTCGACCTCGTGGCGATCAACGCCTCGGGAGTGTTTGGCCGGGGACGGTATCTCCCGCTCGCGAACTACGTCCCGCTGGGCACGGTGGCCGCGGTCAGCGCCGTGCCGGAGCCGGGCTCGGTGGGCCTCCTGGTCGCTGCTGCCGCGGCAGCCGCGGCCGGCCCGCTGGTCCGCCGGCGGCCGCGGGCCTCGCGCCCGTCCTGAGCATCTCGCGTTTTCCCCTGGAGCCTCTGTCGATGCCTCGTCGCCTCCTGCTCGCCGCCTGCCTCCTGGCCTTCGGCTCCGTGAGCCGGAGCGACGTGGCCGTGTCGCTGGAGATCGATCCGGCTGCCGAGCCTGCCACCGAGCCGGCGGCCGGCTCTGCAGCTCCACTGAAGCGGGCGGCAGGGCCGGCGGCCCTGCCACCACGGCCTTCCGCGGCCAGGCCGGGCATGTCGGACCAGCAGCGGGCCGAATGGGCCGCCCGGCTTCGCGAGCTCTATGCCCGTCCGGCGGCGGAGTGGCCCGCGCCCCATGTCGATAGCACGGTGGAGTGGGTGGAGATCGGCCTCCTCCCGGACCCGACCCACCCGGCCGACAATCCCTTCTCTCAGGCGAAGGCCGACCTGGGCAGATTGCTGTTCTTCGATCCCCGGCTCTCGCAGGGGGGCCAGATGGCCTGCGCCTCCTGCCACGATCCCGACCTCGGCTGGGCCGACGGCCGCACGGTGTCGTTCGGGCTCGACCGCAAGCCGCTCGCCCGCAATGCCCCCACCGTGCTCAACGCCGCCTTTCAGAAACAGTTCTTCTGGGACGGGCGGGCCGAGAGCCTCGAGGTGCAGGCTCGGCATGTGATGCTCAACCCGGCCGAGATGGCGGGCACGGAAGAGCGAGTAGAAGCGACCCTTGCCGCAATCCCTGCCTACCGCCAGGCCTTCGCCGACGCCTTCGGCTGCGAAGACATCTCCTTCGACCTCGTGGGCAAGGCCCTGGCCACCTACGAGCGAACCCTCGTCGGCGGCCACAGCCGGTTCGACGCCTTCCTCCATGGCCGCCACGACGCGCTCGACGACCGGCAGATCATCGGCCTGCATCTCTACCGCACCCAGGCCCGCTGCATGAACTGCCACCACGGCCCCTCCTTCTCCGACGGCCAGCTCCACAACCTGGGCCTCAGCTACTACGGCCGCAAGTTCGAGGATCTCGGCGCCTACAAGACGACCGGCAAGGCCGAAGACGTGGGGAAGTTCCGCACGCCCACGCTCCGCAACATCGCCAACACCGGCCCCTACATGCACAACGGCCTGTTCGAGCTGCCCGGCGTCCTCAACATGTACAACGCCGGAATGCCCACACTCCGCCGCAAGGAGCATCAGGCCGACGACCCGCTCTTCCCCACGAAGAGCCCGCTCCTCAAGCCCCTGAGCCTCTCCCGCCAGGACCTCGGCGACCTGCTCGCCTTCCTCGAAGCCCTCAGCGAGCCTCCCCGCCGCGTCCGCCCGCCAGAGCTGCCGTAGCGGACCGGAGCACGCCGTCGCGGCAGGACGAGGCCGGGGACGATCCGACCCTGAGCGACGGGTCGTTCCTGGATCGGGCAGGCTGCAAGCCTGCCCCCACGGGCCAACTGGAACACGGGCCTTCAGAAAGACGGCACCTGAACCAACGGCACCTGAACCAACGGCACCGAGACCGGGTCACAAGGCCGGGGTTGCCCGTGCGGGGTCGCCGGCCTAGAGAACGAGCGCAGCCCGGAGGGCGAAGCGAAGTTATCTCGGAGTGAGCGGAGGCCAAGGAAGGCCGAAGCGAACGTCCGGCGACCCCGCACGGGCAACCGCGGCCCCACAGCCAACGCCGCCTCCGCCTCTCAAAACGGCGGCCATTGCTCAGGCCGGATTCGCCTCGGGAAACCGGCCCTGGATCGGCTCCACGTCGAGGGGCTTCGTCCGCATCCCCTCCATGGTCCGCACGCCGCCTCCGCCCCTCCAAACGCCAGCCATCGCTCAGGCCGGATTCGCCTCGGGAAACCGGGCTTGGATCGGCTCCACGTCGAGGGGCTTTGTCCGCATTCCCTCCATTGCCCGCACGCAGGCCTCCGCGGCCGGCAGTGTGGTGATGCAGGGCACGCCGTAGAGCACGCTCGCCGCCCGGATCCGGCCCTCGTCGGTGCGGGCTCCCTTGCCCCGGGGCGTGTTGAGGATCAGCTGCACCCGGCCGTCGATCAGGTGGTCGATCAGATTGGGATGGCCCTCCTGGAGCTTCTTCACCGGCTCCACCTCGACCCCCGCCGCGGCGAGCGTGCGGGCGGTGCCGGCGGTGGCGGAGAGCTGGAAGCCGAGCGTCGCCAAGCGCCGCGCCAGGCCCACCATCTGCTCCTTCGCCTGCTCGCTCGCCACGCTCAGGAAGATCCTCCCGGTGGTCGGGAGCAGGATCCCCGCGGCGATCTGGCTCTTGGCGAAGGCGATCGAGAAGGTGTCGGCCACGCCCATCACCTCGCCGGTGCTCCGCATCTCGGGACCGAGGGCGATGTCGACCCCGGCGAACTTCACGAACGGGAAGACGCTCTCCTTCACGCTCACGTGGGCGGGCTCAGGATCGGCCGTCACCCCCTGCTCCGCCAGGCTCACCCCCGCCATCACCTTGACCGCCACCTTCGCCACCGCCAGCCCCGTGGCCTTGGCGACGAAGGGCACCGTCCGGCTGGCCCGGGGATTGACCTCGATCACGTAGAGCGAGGGCTTCGGCCCGTCCGGCCCGGCCTCCTTTTTGACGGCGAACTGCACGTTCATCAGCCCGACCACGCCGAGACTCCGGGCCAGCCCGGTGGCGGCCGCCTTGATCTCGGCGATCACCTCGGGGGAGAGGCTGTGGGGCGGGATGCAGCAGGCGGAGTCACCCGAATGCACTCCCGCCTCCTCGATGTGCTCCATCACGCCCGGCACGATCACGTCGCGACCGTCACAGATGCAATCGACGTCGACCTCGATCGCATCCTCGAGGAACCGGTCGATCAAGACAGGCTGGCCCTGGGCCACCGCGAAGGCCTCGGCCACATACCGCTCGAACTGGGCCTGGTCGTAGCAGATCTCCATCGCCCGGCCGCCAAGCACGAAGCTCGGCCGGACGAGCGACGGATAGCCGATCCGGGCCACTTCCCGCCGGGCCTGCTCGAGCGTGCGGGCGATGCCGCTCGCGGGCTGCTTGAGCCCGAGCCGGTCGAGCAGGTCCCGAAACTTCTCCCGATCCTCGGCCGTCTCGATCGTGTCGACCGAGGTGCCGATGATCGGCAGGCCGGCGGTGTGCAGGGCCCGGGCCAGGTTGAGGGGCGTCTGGCCGCCGAGCTGCACGATCACGCCGTCGGGCTGAATCCGGTCGGCGATGTTGAGCACATCCTCGCACGTGAGCGGCTCGAAGAAGAGCATGTCGCTCGTGTCGTAGTCGGTGCTGACGGTCTCGGGATTCGAATTGACCATCACGCTCTCAATGCCCAACTCCCGCAGGGCGAAGCTCGCATGGCAGCAGCAGTAGTCGAACTCGATGCCCTGGCCGATCCGGTTCGGGCCGCCGCCGAGGATCATCACCCTCCTGCGGCCTGGCTCCTTGGGTCGGGTCTCGTCCTCGGCCTCCCAGGAGGAATAGTAGTAGGGCGTCTGGGCCTCGAACTCGGCGGCGCAGGTGTCGACCGCCTTGTAGACCGCGACGATGCCCCGTCGCTTCCGCTCCGCCCGCACTTCCATCTCGGAGGTGTGGAGGAGGGCGGCCAGCTGGCGGTCGGAGTAGCCCGCCTGCTTCGCGGCCCGGAGCAGATCGTCATCGATCGCCGCGAGCGAGCCGACCGACCGCAGCAGGCTCTCGAGCTCCACCAGCTGGCTGAGCTGGTCGAGAAACCAGCGGTCGATCGCCGTGATCTCGTGGATCTCGTCCACGCTCATGCCCGCCAGCAGGGCATACCGCAGATACCAGACCCGGTCGGGGTCGGGGGTGGCGATCCGGGCCCGGATGTCGTCGAGGGCCGGCTCGGCGGGCGTGCCCCAGAGATCCTTGCCGTCGCAGCCGAAGCCGAAGGCCCCCACCTCCAGGCCGCGGAGTGCCTTCTGGAAGGCCTCCTTGAAGGTCCGGCCGATCGCCATCGTCTCTCCGACACTTTTCATCTGCGTGGTCAGACGGCTGTCGGCCTCGGGAAACTTCTCGAAGGCGAAGCGGGGCACCTTGACCACCACATAGTCGATGGCCGGCTCGAAGCAGGCCTTCGTCTTTCGCGTGATGTCGTTGGGCAGCTCGTGGAGCCGCCAGCCCACGGCGAGCTTCGCGGCAATCTTGGCGATCGGGAATCCGGTGGCCTTGCTCGCCAGGGCCGACGAGCGGCTCACCCGGGGATTCATCTCGATCACGATCATCCGCCCAGTGCCGGGATGCACGGCGAACTGGATGTTGGAGCCGCCGGTCGCCACGCCGACCGCCCGGATCACGGCGAAGCTGGCGTCTCGCATCCGCTGATACTGCCGGTCGGTGAGGGTCATCGCCGGGGCGACCGTGATCGAATCGCCCGTATGCACCCCGCAAGGGTCGAAGTTTTCGATGGAGCAGATGACGACGGCGTTGTCGTCGGCATCCCGCATCACCTCCATCTCAAATTCCTTCCAGCCGAGGATCGACTCCTCGACGAGCACCTCGCCCACCGGCGAGAGGTCGAGGCCGCGGCGGACCTTCGAGTCGAACTCCTCGCGGTTGTAGGCCACGCCCGAGCCCGAGCCGCCGAGGGTGAAGCTCGGGCGGATCACGGCGGGCAGCCCAACCTCGGCCAGCACCTCGCGGGCCTCTTCCAGGCTCCGCACGATCCGCCCCCGGCAGGTCTCGAGGCCGATTGACTCCATCAGCGACTTGAAGGTCTCCCGGTCCTCGCCCCGGCGAATCGCGTCGGCCTTGGCTCCGATCATCTCCACCCCGTGTTTGGCGAGGATGCCGCGGCGATCGAGCTCCATCGCCAGGTTGAGGGCCGTCTGGCCGCCGAGGGTGGGGAGGACGGCGTCGGGCTTCTCCGCCTCGATCACCTTCTCCAGCATCTCGACCGTGAGCGGCTCGATGTAGGTCCGATCCGCCGTGCCGGGATCGGTCATGATCGTGGCCGGGTTCGAATTCACGAGCACGACCCGATAACCATCCTCGCGGAGCGCCTTGCAGGCCTGGGTGCCGGAATAGTCGAATTCGCAGGCTTGGCCGATGACGATCGGGCCGGAGCCGATGAGGAGGATCGTGTGGAGGTCGTCGCGACGGGGCATGGGCGAGGGTTCTGCGGGCCGAAAAAACAAATTTCCCGAAGGTAGCATCCAGCCGGGCCGGAGTTCAACGAGCGGCTACAATTCCGGCTGTTCCCAGAGTCCGCCGCCGCCGCGGCAACCCTCTCCCCCCAGCAGGATCGTCGCCCGATGCCCATCGCCACGCCCGCCCTCGACGCCCTTCGCGACACGCTCTCCGACGACTTCAAAGACACGCGGCTCAATCTGGGAAGCGTGCTGGCCGGTGAGAACCTCACCGACTCCCAGGCCTGCGGGATCGCCCTGGCCGCGGCCCGCTTTCTCCGCAGCCCGAAGCTGGCCGCCGCCCTCGCGAGTGACATCCAAGGCGGCCTGGGCGAGACAGCCGCGGCGGTGATCTCCGACGCCGAGGCCGCCGCCGGTCTGATGGCGATGAACACCGTCTACTATCGGTCGCGGCACATGCTCGGCAAGGAGAGCTATACCGCCCGTCCCGCCCGGCTCCGGATGCAGCGGATCGCGAAGCCGCTGACCGACCCGATCCACTTCGAACTCATGAGCCTGGCCTGCGCCGCCCTGGCAGGCTGCGAATTCTGCCTCCAGAGCCACGAGGCGAAGCTCGTTGCCAGCGGCACGAGCGAGGACGCCTGCCACGACTGCATCCGAATCGCCGCCGTGATCGCCGCCGCCGCCGTGGGCATCGAGTAACCGCGGAACACCCCGGGCTGTCAGGCCAGTTCGCGAAGGTAGTCGAGGGTGTAGATGCCGCTGTCATGGCCGTCGGAGAAGCTGATCGCGTAGGCGTATTGGCCGACCGGCCTCATGCCGGCGACGGCCAGCGGCTGCGTCTCCTCGGGAGCGAGCACCTGCAGAAGCGGCGCCGGAGCCGGATCGGCCCGTCGCTCCCGGCAGGTGGCACAGGGGCAGGCGTCGCGGAGCAGCCGCGGCGAATAGGAGGCGGTGGTGCCGTCGCTCCAGACGATCTCGATCGCCGGCGGCCGGCCCGGCTCCGTCTCGCGGCGGGCGATGCTCGTGGGAATGACCTGCGACATGCTGGGGGCTCTCAAGGGCTGAGACAAGACTCACTCAGGATACCTTGATGACCGGCTCACGGTGGGGCAGCCGGGTTGCCCGTGCCAATCGAGCGGCGTAGGAAACCGAGCGGAGCCACGATGGCGAAGCGAGGTTTCCTTCGAGTGAGCGGAAGGCAGGATGCCGAACGCGAACGTCCGGCGAGATGGCATGGGCAAGCCCGTCCATCTCGGGTCTCCCCGCAGGCCCCTCTCATAAGCCGCCGAGGATCCAACCCTACCCGCCACGGTCCGAGCGCCGGTCGATGAGCCGCCGGCCCTTGCCCTCGAAACGGGGCAGGCTGCCGAGCGGCACGTTCGTGACGTCGACCTTGAGGCCCAGCCGGAGGCGAAGCTCGTCGGCGATCCGGGCCGGCGCGGCGAGCCGGTCTTCCACCTCGAGCGAGAGCACGTCGAGGCTCTCGCGGGTGGCCACGGTGAGCCGGTGCTCGACCACCTCCGGGAAGCCCCGCACGATGTCGTCGATCCCGCCAGGAAAAATGTTCACGCCGCGGACGACGAGCATGTCGTCGGCCCGGCCGAGAATGCCCCCCTCAAGATGCACCCAGGGACAGCCCGCCGCTCCCGCCGCAGCGGCCCAGGTGGGCCGCACCACGTCGCCGGTGCGATAGCGGATCACCGGCGCCCCCGAGCGTCCGAGCGTCGTGAGCACGAGCTCGGCCAGTTCCCCCGGCCCGGCGGGCCGGCCGGTGTCGATCGCGAGAAACTCCGGATGGAAGAAGGGCTCGATCACGTCGAGCCCGCCGCCGGTGGAATCGCCGACGCCCCAGGGCCCCGCCTCGGTGGCCCCGGCATGGTCCAGCACCTCCGCCCCCCAGGCTTCAGCGATCCGCGACCGCGTGGCCGGAACGGACCCCCCCGGTTCGCCCGCCACGATCACAAGCCTGATCGGCAGGGCCGCCAGATCGATCTTGTGCTCCTCGGCCACCTCGGCGAGATGCAGCGCATAGCTCGGGGTGGCGACCAGCACGGTGGCGGCGAGCGTGCGGGCGAGCTGCAGCCGGCCGAGGCTCGGCATTCCCCCGGCCGGGATCGTCAGGCAGCCGCGATCGACGGCGGCGTCGAAGCAGCTCCAGAAGCCCGCGTAGGGACCGAAAGACGACGCCACCAAGACCCGATCGGCCGGAGTCACGCCACCGCGGTCGAGGATCAGCCGCCAGCACTCCATCCACCAGGCCCAATCCTCGGCCGTGTCGAACACCGGCAAGGGACGGCCGTGGGTGCCGCTCGTCTGATGGAATCGCACATAGCGATCCACTTGCCAGGTGAGGTTGCCGGGAAGACCTGCGGCCGCCGCGGCCACGAGCTCCTCCTTGAACGTGAACGGCCACTCCTGCAGCTCATCGAGCGAGGCGAGCAACTCCGGATCGACCCGGGCGAGCTTGGCGGCATAGAAGCCGTTGCCCGGCAGGATGTCTCGGAGGAGCCCCCGCAGCCGCTCGAGCTTCCAGGCGTCGAGGGCCGAACGTGTCTGTGGCAGGCCGGCGTGATGGGGGCGAACCGTCATGCCCCGATTATGGCGCGCCGAGGCTGGGAATGCCCTGCTGCGGCGAGTTCTGCAGCGGTGGCTGCAGCCCCTGCCACGGTGACGGCTGGAGCGGCGGGGCCAACTGCTGCCCCGGCGGCGGGAGCACGAGCTGCTGCCCCGGCGGGGGAAGCGGCTGGGGCAGAGCCGGCGCGGGTTGATACTGCTGAAGCGGCGGCATCGCCGGCGGCGGAGCGGGCACCGGCTGTGGTGGCGGCGGCACCGGCACGACTGCGGCCGCCTGGGGCGGCAGGCTGCCGGCGCCGCGGCGGGCCTGCTCGGCCCGGGCCACGACCGACTCCGGCGGCGCGGAGGCCGCCGGCACCATCGCCAGATCGACCACCCGTTCGTCGCGGATTTCCCACGGCAGCAGATTCTCGGTCACGAAGTCGAGCGGAAAGATCTGATACCAGGGCAGCGGAAACGGCTGCCGCACGGTCAGGGTCTCGAAACCGTCCTTCACGAGCCGGATCTTGCGGGTGCCGTAATAGACGAAGTCGTGGGAGACGGGCGTGGTGCCGAGCTGGTAGTCGTCGACATACACAAGCGCGCCCGGCGGGTTGCTGCGGATCGTCATCCGCCGCTGGACGCAGCCGCCCAGGGCCAGACCGACGGCAAGCACGACGACGATCCTGCGGCGCTCTCCCATGGGCGGAAAATTAGGGGCCGGCCCCGCCCAACGCCAGATCAGCTCCGGGGTTACCCAGCCCCCCGAGCCAGGCCAGGTATCGCCCCCGCTGCCGCCCGGCTACACTCCGACTCTCACCGCTATCCGCCGGCCCCTGGGGGTTCCCGTCGCGTGGGATCTGGCACCACCCTCCAATACAGTGACGTCTCCGACATCGGGCTGCGGCGGCACAAGAACCAGGATTCCCACGCTGTCCTGGCGCCCTGGAGCCGGGAGCAGTTTCGGCGGACGGGCTGGCTGTTCGTGGTGGCCGACGGGATGGGAGCGCACGCCGCCGGCGAGACGGCCAGCGACCTGGCCGCGAAGACCGTGCCCCAGGCCTACCAGCGGCTGGCGGCTCGCTCGCCGCCGCTCGCGCTCGTGTCGAGCATCCGGCAGGCGAACGATCTGATCCATCAGCAGGGCGAGGCGTCGGCCGAACTCCGGGGCATGGGCACCACCTGCACGGCTCTGGCGATCCTGCCACGGGGCGCGCTCGTAGGGCATGTCGGCGACAGCCGGGCCTACCGGATCAGGGGACAGACGATCGAGCAGTTCACCCGGGACCACTCGCTTGCCTGGGAAGTAGAAGAACGCGGCGGATCGCCCACGGCGACCCCCAAGAACATCATCACTCGCTCGCTCGGTCCTCACCCGAACGTATTGATCGATTGGGAAGGCCCCTTCGATGTCGAGGAGGGGGACACATTCGTGGTCTGCAGCGACGGGCTGTCGGGCCAGGTCGCCGACGAAGAAATCGGCCTCGTGGCCGGCTCGCTCGCGCCGGCAGACGCGGTCGCCACGCTGCTCGGCCTGGCACTGGTGCGAGGTGCGCCCGACAACGTCACCGTCATCGTCGCGCGGGCCGGCCGCCACGAGGCCACTGACCACAAGCCTGGCGACCCGCCCTGGTCGCTCTCCGAAGAGGCCCCCGAACCGCAGGCGGCCCAGCCGCTGCCGGTCAAGTCGCTCGCCCTGGCAGCCGGCGGACTGCTCGGCGGGCTGATCGCCGCCAGCCTCACGAGCACCGCCGGCTGGGATGCCGTGCGCAAGGGCCAGTGGCCGGCGAGCGGCCAGGACGGCCTGGCGCTGCTGCTGCTCGGCGGCCTCGGGCTGGTCTTCGTGGCGGCGATCGCCTTCGCCCTGGCCCGACTACTCTCCAGCGGCACCGCCGCGAGCCTCGTGCTGCCGCCGGGGAAGCGGCTCGGAGGCGGTCCTTACCGGTCGTTCTCCTGCCAGCCCTCGCCCGCCCTGCTCGACGGCATCATCGCCAGCCTCGATTCGGCAGCCGAGGGCGTCGACGAGGCGGCGGGCGAATCCTACCTCGCCGAGGTCGCCGTCGCGCGGGCCGCCGCCGCCCGGGGCGACGTGCCGGAAGCCCTGGCAGCGGTCCAGCGGGGCCTCGCCAGGTACCGGCAGGCGGTCGAGGCCGGCCGGCAGCAGCAGCCGCCGGCCAACGACTGACGCCCCCGCCTGGGGCTCTCGTCGGGGAAAACCGGCCTCCAGGCCGGCCACCTCCGGTCGCTACACTCCGGCGGCCATGAAGATCATCACCCGGTATGTGCTCTCCGAATTGCTCCAGGTGTTTCTGGTGGCCCTGTCGGCGCTCACCCTCTTCATGCTCGTCGTCGGGCTCGTCAAGGAGGCCCAACAGCAGGGGCTGGGACTCATCCAGATCCTGATGCTCGTGCCCTATGTGCTGCCCGAGGCGATGCGGTTCGCGGTGCCGGGCACGATGCTGTTCGCCGTGGCGAGCGTGTTTGGGCGAATGAGCGCCAGCAACGAAGTGACGGCCCTCAAGGCGGCCGGCATCACGCCGATGGCACTGATCTGGCCGGCGGCAGCGCTGGCGCTGGTCGTCAGCTTCGTCTCGGTCTGGCTCAACGACGTGGCCGTTTCCTGGGGCCGCGACGGCGTCCGCCGGGTTGTGGTCAACAGCGTGGAGCAGATCATCTACGGCCGGCTCCGGCAGCAGCGGAGCTACGCCACTCCGGAGGTGTCGATCAACGTCAAGGCGGTCGACGGCAAACGGCTGATCCGGCCCACGCTCTCCTTTCAGACAG
This sequence comes from Planctomycetota bacterium, assembly GCA_046047895.1. GTDB lineage: Bacteria > Planctomycetota > Planctomycetia > Pirellulales > UBA1268 > QWPN01. Next base: position 14,007 of record JBJOHE010000437.1, read on the forward strand.
GCGCCAACGGCACGCCGGCAACCGTGTCGGCCGCCGAGGCGATGCTCGAGGCGAACCCAGAGGCGGGCACGCTCGTGGTCACCTTCCGCGACGGCACCCTCCACATGGCCGACTACACGGCCTCCTTCCCCGACACGATTGTTCGCGAGGTGCCGCTCACTGCCGTGAGCCGCAAGGAGGCCTCGTCGACGAGCCCCTCGGAGATCGCGATGGCCGACTTCGGCCGGGCCCGGCGGGAGCAGATCGCCAAGATCGATCAGGTGGAGCAGCTGGCCGCCGGCAAGACGGCGATGGGCATGGTGATGGGGCGGATCGAACACACGGTGCCCGAATACACCCAGCCCGAGCGGGACATGCTCAAGGGCGAACGGAACCGGCTCAACCGGATCATCATGGAGCCCTGGCGGCGCTGGGCCAACGGCTTCAGCTGCCTCTGCTTCGTGCTCGTCGGAGCGCCGATGGCGATCCGGATGCGGAACGCCGACTTCCTCACGAGCTTCTTTCTCTGCTTCCTGCCGATCCTCGTCGTCTACTACCCCGTCTTCATGCTGGGCGTGGATCAGGCGAAGCGGGGCGCCGTGCCGCCGATCGCCGTCTGGCTTGGCAATCTGCTGATCGTGCTCTGGGGCTGGTGGCTGCTCCGCAGCGTCGTGCGGCAGTAGCCCACGCGGCGACGAGCACCGGCTCGGGGGCGGCAAAAGTCGCGTCGCGGGCGAGGATACGCCCCCGTGCTCCGCGAGCGTTCGCCGACCCCCTCGCCTCCGTGTGTGATCGTGCCTCGCCGGCTCGGGGGCGGCAAAAGTCGCGCCGCGGCCTCAGGCTGCGGTCCGCACCGCGGCGCAGGCCGCGTCGAACGTGGCGTGGTACCAGGCGAAGTGCCGCCGCAGGTCGGCGGCGAGGCGGGGTGGGACGGCGAGGGCCGCGGCCGCTGAATCGGGCCGGCAGTTCTTCCGCGGCAGATCGACCGCCACGTCGAGCCCGAAGTCTCGGCAGGCCCGCTCCAGGCCGCCGGCGACGTCATCGAAGTGAACGATTCGTGTGTTGGCCCAGGCGGGGCCGCCCACGTCGAAGAAAGAAGCGTAACCCGGCAGGCGGCCGCCGATCGCCAGCCGGACAAACTCGGCGAATCGGCCTTCCCAGGCCGCGGTCACTAGCCGGTCCCGTGGATTTGGATTCCGGGGTGACCGCTGCCAGTAGGCGGCAAGCGAGCCGAGCATCTCGAGCGGGCTTCGCACCACCCCGAGGATTCGGATCCGCCCCGGTAGGTCGGGCCGCGGCCGATCGGGCAGCCGCCAATTCGAAGCCCGGGCGAGATAGCGGAGCCGCTCCAGGGGCGGGAGCGACCGCCCGCCGGAGAGCCAGGCCAGCGACCGTCGCACATCCACATGGGGATGGCCGGGACGCACGTAGCGGGCGTCGGGGAAGCTCCGCCGAAACCATTCCGCGATCGCAGAGCCCGCGGTCTTCGGGTAGTGGGCGAAGGCGACGTTGTGTTCGAGGCTGTAGAGCATGCGCGGCCCGCAACGACGGGCCCTGCGCCCGCCGATCGGTTATCGGCAGGGACGGGCTACGAACCGCGGCTTTCTCGGCGGCCGGCCTACACCGCCGCGAAGCCGGGCGACCGGGGCAGGATGAGCAACCAAGGAGAGGCACCGACCATGAGCGGGAGGCCCGGGGTCGGCGACCGCCGGCAGGCCGGATCAGGGGGCGGCCGCCGGCTTCTTCAGCACCGCATGATCGAAGAGCCGGCCCTGGTCGTCGAAGGCCTTGATGTCGAATTCATCGCCGAAGCAGGTGACGTAGCAGAAGTGGTGGCCGCGGCGGACCCGGTTCTGAAAGGCCGGCCGGTAGGGGCCGAAGGTCTCGAGGTGACCGCCGGCGCCACCGGTGATCATGTAAACGGTGCCCCCTTCCTCCACCGGCTTGCCGCCCCGGATCATCCAGGTTCGCTCGTAGGAGTGGATGTGACCGTTCCAGACCACGTCGACGGCGTGCTTGTCGTAGAGCGCGACCAGGTGCTTGGCCCGGGTGTCGCCGAGCGTGGCCGAACGGATCGGCCGCTTCCAGTCGTTGCCGTAATCGTCGTCGGAGGAGAAGGGCGGCTGGTGGTGCATGCAGACCTTCCAGGTGGCGTCGGATGCCGCCAGTTCCCGATCGAGCCACTGATACTGCTCGGTTCCGGCCGACACGTCCTTGTTGGTGTCGAGCATGAAGAACTGCACGTTGCCCCGCCGGAACGTGTAGTAATACTCCGGCGGCGGCAGGTGCATGTAGTCGTAGTAGTGGGTCGCGTTCTGCTCGTGGTTGCCGAGCACCGGAAAAACCACCACCCGGCTGGCGATCGGATCCATGTTGGGGAAGTAGTGCTCGGTCCAGTGCCGCTTGTTGGTGCCGGTAGTCACGAGGTCGCCGCCAAGTAGCACGAACTGGGGCCGAAACTCCCACATCGCCTCGGCCACCCGGTGGACCACCTCGGGCTGAGCCTGGCTGTCGCAGATCACGGCGAAGCCGATCGGCTCGTCGGGGCCGCCGGCGGTCTGGAAGGTCCGCAGATCGGTGGCAAGCGGTTCCGCCACGGTGGCCGAAGCCTCGTCCGCGGCGACGGGCGAGAGCGTGCGGTAGTAGTAGAGCATGGAGGGTTCGAGCCCCTCGAGCGTGATCTCGTGGAGCGTCTTCGGCTCGGGCTCGGCCCGCTCCTCGCGGCATTCGTGACCCTCGCCGAAGCGGACGACACCGCGGCAGGGATGAGACGTCTCCCACATGATCGTCATCGAATCGGTCGTGCCCCACTGGAGATAGGGCTTCACCACGATCCGGGGAGCGACCCCGCGGGCGGCCGTCCGGACCGGCGCGGCATCCGACGGCAGGGCCACGAGATCGGCGCCGTGCTCGAACTCATGGGCGACCCAGGACGGCTTGGCACACACGGCGAACAGCTTCACGTCGCCCAGCCGGCCCTGATGGGGATTGCTCTCGTCGGTGTCGCGGTAGCCCCCCAGCCAGACGCCGAACTCCGCGGGCCAGAGAATGTCGCCCGACTGCCGCGTCGACGTGGCCGCCGGTTCGCCATCGACGTAAAGCGTGAGCGTGGCACCGTCGTAGGTCGCGACGACGTGGTGCCATCGGCCCCGCGTGAACGGCTTCTTCGCCCGCAGATACTCGATCGTGCCGTCGGCATCGGAGCCCCCCTCGGTGGCGAGGCCCACGTAGAAACGCTCCTGGTCGTAGCCCAGCACGAGCCCCTTCTCCGCCTCGCCGTTGTCTTCGATCGCGGAGAAGATGCCACCCCATTCCTTGGGCTGGTCGATGGTCACCCACGCGGCCACGGTGAACTCCCGCCGCGGCAGCAGGCCCGCCCGCTCTGTGGCCATGAGCGGCACCCGATGCGGTTCCTCCAGCCCGTCGAAGCGGAGCCCCCGTACGGCCTCCGGTTCGGCGAGTGGTGCACCGCTCAGCACGAGCAGCGGCCCGTATTGCGGCTTGAGCCGCGGCTCGGCGGCGTCGGCCACGAGATGGCGGCGGGCGAACGTGTACGAAAGCACCGGATCGGGCGTGGGCTCGTGGGCCGGGGCGACGGCCGTCGCCGCAAGGATGCCTGCCATGAACACCGGAAACCAGCCTGCGGTCTTCATCACGAATCTCCCTCGCTTCCACCCGATCCCAGCCCGAGCGGCCGCCTGCCGGGCGACCGGGCCGCGTCTTATACCGCCGTCTCAGCCCCGCCGCGTGTGAGAATCTCGCGAGGGCCGGGATCGCCCCCGGCTAGCGGCCCGCCGGGGTGGTCGTTCTCGCCGGCGAACGAATCTGGCAGAATCGCCGGTCCGGGGGTGCTGTCTGCCGCCGGGAAGCCGCATCGCTCCAGGAGTCCGCCATGTCCCGTCCCGTGACGCTCTTCACCGGCCAGTGGGCCGACCTTCCGCTCGACGACCTCGCCCGCAAGGCGAAGGAGTTTGGCTATCAGGGGCTGGAACTCGCCTGCTGGGGCGACCACTTCGACGTCACGCGGGCCCTCCAAGAGAGCGGCTACTGCGCGGCCAAGCGGGACCAGCTCGAGCGGCACGATCTCTCGGTCTTCGCGATCTCCAATCACCTCGTCGGCCAGGCGGTCTGCGACCGGATCGACGAGCGGCACAAGTCGATCCTGCCGCCGCATGTCTGGGGCGACGGCGATCCGGCCGGGGTGAATGCCCGGGCGGCCGAGGAAATGAAAAACACCGCCCGGGCCGCCCAGAAGCTGGGCGTCTCGGTTGTCAACGGCTTCACCGGCTCCGCGATCTGGCCGCTCCTCTATTCCTTCCCGCCGGTGCCGGAATCGATGATCGAGGCAGGCTTCGCCGAATTCGCCGAGCGGTGGCACCCGATCCTCGACGTGTTCGCCGAATGCGGCGTGCGGTTCGCGCTCGAGGTGCATCCGACCGAGATCGCCTTCGACATCTTCACCGCCGAGCGGGCGCTGGCGGCGCTCGGCCGCCGCGAGGAATTTGGGTTCAACTTCGATCCCAGCCATCTCCACTGGCAGGGAGTGAGTTCGGTCGAGTTCATCCGCACCTTCGCCGACCGGATCTACCACGTGCACATCAAGGATGCGATCGTCACGCTCAACGGGCGGACGGGGATCCTCGCCAGCCACCTGAACTTCGGCGATCCCCGCCGCGGCTGGGACTTCCGCTCGCCGGGCCACGGCACGGTCAACTTCGAGGAGATCATCCGGGCGCTCAACCAGGCGGGCTATGAGGGGCCGCTGTCGGTGGAGTGGGAAGACTGCGGGATGAACCGCGAACATGGGGCGGCCGATGCGGCGAGATTCGTCCGGAATCTCGACTTCGCCCCGAGCGGCCGGCAGTTTGATTCCGCCTTCGCCGAGTCATGAGAAACAGCCGGGTTCGGACCGGCCGGCGGCGCTGGCTCGCCGCGGCGGCGACGCTGGCGGTCGCGATGGCGGCCCCGCCGCCGTCCGCGGCCGCCCCGCGGGGCGAGCCGGCCCGCTCGCTCGCACAGCTCGACGCCGACTTCGTAGCGGCAGCGGCGGACCTCGTCCGCCGCTGCCGGCTGACGGGCAGCGACGAAATGGCAGCCATGATCGAAACCTGGCAACTGCCCGCCGCCGACGGCCGGCAGCAGGCGTTTCGGATTCCGGCCGTGATTGAAACGCCCCCATCGGTCACCACGGACGAAACCCGATCGATCTGGAACGACTTTCTCGCAGCCCGGCGAGCCCGTGCCGAGGGGCTCTTCGCCCATGCGGTCTTCGCTGCTGGACGCCACGATCTGCTCCCCACCCGGGCCGACCTCGCCAAGCCCGGAGCCGATCAGGCGGTGCCGCTGGCACAGCGGAGCTGCGAGGCAATTCGACTCGTCTATCTCGCGCTCCGCGATGATCCCACACACGCCCGAGCGCGGGAGGCGGCCGGCTGGGTGCAGCGCGGGGATCGCTGGGAGTGGCCGGAGGTGGCCCGTCGACTCGACCAGGGGGAGGCGTTTGATCCACTGCTTGGCTGGATGCCCAAAGGCCGGCTGGCCCGGATCCGGGACGATCGCCGGCCACCAGACAACCCTTCACGCCGCGACGGTACGACGGCCCCGGTGACCGACCTCCGTCGGGCGCCGCAATTTGCCTCCGATCACTGGGAGATCGTCTCGACCGCCGAACCGGCAGCCACCGCGGAACTCGCGGTGCTTCTGGAGGCGACGCGGCTCGTCTGGCTGCAGGTCTTCGGCGGCTTCGCGGTCGAGCCGGACGATCTCGAGCGGCAGCTTGCCGGTCGCGGCCGGCGGCGTCCCCACCTGCCCCATTCGGCGATCCTCTGCGGCAGCCGCGACCAGTATGTCACGGAACTTCAGCGGCTCGAACCGCGAATCGGCATCAGCGACGGCCTCTACTGGCAGCCGACCCGCACGATCTGGTGCTACGCTGCTCCCGCCCTGCCGGCGCGTGACACGGTGTGGCACGAAGCCACGCACCAGCTCTTTGCCGAATCGCGGCCTGACATCATGCGGATGCGGGCCGAGCCGGGCCGCCGCTGCGGCTTCTGGGCCGTGGAGGCCGCCGCCCTCTACGCCGAGTCGGTGGCCGAGGCTCCCTTCGGCTGGACGCTCGGCGGCCGTGATCGCGGCCGCTGCCCCGCCGCCCGCGAGCAGCTCATGGCCGACGACTTCTATCTGCCACTTGCCGACCTGGCGGCCCTCGGCCGCGAAGCCTTCCAGGCCGATGAGCGGCTGGCCCAGCTCTACGACCAGTGCGGTGGCCTCGCCGACTTCTTCATGAACGCATCCGCTGGCCGCTATCGCGAGGCCTTCGTCGAGTATCTCGTGAGGGTCTATTCGGGCACCGCCGCCCCCGACACCCTGTTCCGCCTCTGCGGCCGCTCCGGCCCCGAGCTCGACACCGAATACCGGGCGTTCATCACGGCGGCCACCACGAGCCGCCTGGAACCCATGCCTCGAACCGCGGAACAACCGGAAGCGGGCCCGTGAGGGGCTGCCGGCATCCTCGAGCGAGCTGTGGAAGCAAGCGAAGCCAGGATGGCGAAGCGCAGCGGACACGCAGCGAACGGAGGCCTGGAGGGCCGGAGTGAGCGTCCAGCGAGAGGATGCTGGCAGCCCCGAGCCCCGAGCTGACGCCGCCTCGGCTTCCAAAACGACGGGTTGCCTTGAGCTTTTGCGGCTCGTGCCGGCGTTTGAGCGGGACTGCTCGGTTCGTCTACACTCCCGCCGCACGATTCACCTGAAGGAGCCCCCATGCCCTCGACCGCCACCGACCTCGACCGCCTCGCCATCGACACGATTCGCACGCTCGCCATGGACGCCGTCGAGGCGGCCAAGAGCGGTCATCCGGGCACCCCGATGGCTCTGGCCCCGGTGGCCTACACCGTCTGGAAAGACTTTCTTCGCTATGACCCGGCCGATCCGGCCTGGCCTAACCGCGACCGGTTCGTCCTCTCCTGCGGCCACGCCTCGATGCTGCTCTATGGCCTGATCCATCTGGCCGGCATCCGCCGCGGCCGGCCGGGCACGCCCCACCATGCCGAACCGGCCGTGTCGCTCGACGCCATCAAGCGGTTCCGCCAGCTCGACAGCGTCTGCGCCGGCCATCCCGAGCACCACATGACGGCCGGGATCGAGACCACCACCGGCCCGCTCGGCCAGGGCTGCGGCAACTCCGTGGGCATGGCAATGGCCTCGAAGTGGCTCGCGGCTCGATACAACCGGCCGGGTCAGGTGCTCTTTGACTACGACACCTACGTGCTCTGCAGCGACGGCGACCTGATGGAGGGCGTGGCCGCCGAGGCGGCCTCCCTGGCCGGCCATCTCAAGCTCGACAACCTCTGCTGGATCTACGACGACAACGCGATCACGATCGAAGGCGAGACCGAGCTGGCCTTCAGCGAAGACGTGGGCCGGCGGTTCGAGGGGCTCGGCTGGCGGGTGGAGCGGGTGGCCGATGCCAACGACGCGGTCGCCTTGTCGCAGGCGCTCTCCGCCTTCAAGGTCGAGACGACCAGGCCCACGCTGATCATCGTGAAGAGCGTGATCGGGTATGGGGCTCCGACCAAGGCCGGCTCCCATTCGTCCCACGGCGCGCCACTCGGTGCCGACGAGATCAAGGGGGCCAAGGAGGCCTACGGCTGGCCGGCGGATGCCGCGTTTCTTGTGCCCCCGGAGGTGCCCACGCAGTTTGCGGCCACGCTGGGAGCCCGGGGTGCCGCGGCCCGCCAGGCCTGGGAGGCGATGCTCGCTGCCGCCGGGACGGCGGATGCCGCGCTCGGCAAGGAACTCGACGACTTCCTCGCCGGCCGCCTGCCGGCCGGCTGGGACGCGAAGATTCCGGTCTTCCCCGCCGATCCCAAGGGGCTCGCCAGCCGGGTCTCCTCGGGCAAGGTGATCGCGGCGGTCAGCGCCGGCGTGCCCTGGTTCCTGGGGGGCTCGGCCGACCTCGCCCCGTCGACGATGACCCTCGTTCCCGACGCGGGGAGCTTCGGGGCCGGCCACTATGGCGGCCGCAACTTCCACTTCGGCATCCGCGAGCATGGCATGGCTGCGGCCTGCAACGGCATGGCCCTCTCTGGACTGCGTCCCTACTGCGCGACCTTCTTCGTGTTCTTCGACTACCTGAAGCCGGCCCTGCGGCTCTCCGCGCTCGGCGACCTTGGGGTGATCTACGTGCTCACCCACGACTCGATCGGCCTCGGCGAGGATGGGCCCACCCACCAGCCGATCGAACAGCTCGCCAGCGCCCGGGCGGTGCCGGGCCTGCTCGTGTTCCGGCCGGGCGATGCCAACGAGGTGGCCGAGACCTACCGGACCGTGCTGCCGCGGGCCGACCGCCCGGCGGTAATCGTGCTCTCCCGGCAAAACATCCCCACCCTCGACCGCACCAGCCTCGGGGCCGCGGCCGGCGTGGCCCGCGGCGGCTATGTGCTCAAGGAGGCGGATGGGGGCAAGCCCGACTGCATCCTGATCGGCACCGGCAGCGAGCTTCAGCTCTGTCTCGACGCGGCCGCCACGCTCGCAGCCGATGGGATCAAGGCGCGGGTCGTGAGCCTGCCCTGCTGGGAACTCTTCGCCGAGCAGGACGAGGCCTATCGCGAGAGTGTGCTACCCGCGGCGATTACGGCCCGCGTGGCCTGCGAGGCAGCGGGCGGCTTCGGCTGGGAGCGGTGGCTCGGACCGCAGGGCGTGTTCATCGGCATGAACTCGTTCGGCGCCTCAGGCCCGGCCGGCCAGCTCTACGAACACTTCGGGATCACCGCCGCGGCCGTCGCCGCCGCAGCCCGCAAGACGCTCGGCCGGTGAGAACGCAGCGGCCGCCCCGGCAGCGGCGGCATGGCCTCCGCGAGCCGCCTACGGCTGGTGGTGGGAGTCGCCGATCACGTCATCCTCCGGATCGACGCCGGCGGCGATTTCGCCGTCGTGGTTGCGGTAGAGATGGTCATCCTCCGGATGCAGCTGATCCAGCCGCCGCCGCTCAAAGTGGCCGTCTTCGAACAGGATGTAGTGCATGCCGTCAGGATGATTGTCGCTCCGCTCCCCGCTCTCGTCGGGAGCATCGGCGAGCAACGGATGATGGGTCCGCCGCCGGTTGCGATTGGGCAGCAGGCGCCCCTCGGCGTCGCGATGGCCGAGGGTGTAGCCGAAGTCGCCCCCCATCCGCCGCACCAGCCCGTCGAACTCGGCGGTGCCAATCGCTGCCTCGACCTCTTCAAGCGTGGGAATCCGGAAACCGCCCTGTTCGGCGAGCTTCGAGTCGGGCACGAGCACGGTGCCGTCGTCGGCCACGAGCCGGTGGTCCGACACAAGCGTCGGGGCATAGAGGCCCGCCCGCGACATCGGCCCGCTGTCCGGCGGCGTGGGATAGACGCGATGGCTCTCCGCATATCCCTGGAGCGAATCCGCCAATTGCTGGAGCTTCCGCTCAGCCCGCCGCGCCCGGGAATCGATGATCGCCTCGACGATCAGCGGCGCCACGAGGATGCAGGCCGCCAAGGCCGAAGCGGCGATCAAGACCCGGTCGAGCCAGCGACGGCCGTTCGGCACCGCCTCATTGCTGGCGGGCGACATCGGCCGCCGGATCGGAATCGTGTCGGGCTGCGTCTGGGCCGCCACGAAGGCGAGGGTGCGCGCCGACAGCCCCGGCGGCGGCGGAATGGGGGCCCGATCCCGCCCCAGGGGAGCGACGGCGCGTTCGAGGAGTTTGAGATCGAGCCGGAGCGACTCGCCTTGGACGGGATCGGCGAGCGCCGTCTCCACCTCGCGGGCTTCGTCATGCTCGAGGCTTCCCAGGAGATACCCGACGAGTTGCTCTCTCATGGCTGTCGCTCGCATAGGACCAGATGTGGTTCGCCCAGGCCGCTCATGTCAGTCCGCCTCCGCAACACTGCGACCGGTTCGCCGCCAGGAGTCGTTGAGTTTGGAGAGGGCGGAGTGGAGCCGGCTCTTGACCGTGCCCACCGGAATGCCGAGCACGTCGGCCGCCTCCCGGTATTTCATGCCCTGGTGGTAGACCAGGAGCAGCGCCGCCCGGAGCGACTCTGGCAGGTCGTCGACCGCCGATCGCACCCAATCGCGGGCCTCCTCGGCCTGCATTTGTTCGTCGGCGGTGCGGCCATCGCCCGCGAGCATTTCCACCAGCGAACCGATGTCGTCCTCCCCACCGGTGCGGTTGTCGAGGCTGACCATCCGGTGCCGCTTGTTGCGGCGCTGGGCGTCGATGGCCTGGTTGGTGGCGATGGTGTAGAGCCACGGTCGAAACCGCCTTCCGTCCTCGAACTGCGCCCGCTTGAGGTGCACCTGGAGGAACGTCGCTTGGAATACGTCCTCCGCCATCTCGGCATTGCCGAGATACCGCCGGAGGTAGTTGAACAACTCACCCTCGTACCGATGCACGAGCGACTCAAACGCCGCCGAGTCGTCGCTCGCGCAGCAGCGGTGCAGGAGTTCCTCGTCGGAAACCCCTCCTCCGGCCGACCCGTCGCCCGTGGGGGAGGGCTGGCCGCCGCTGGTGCGTGATTCGTGCAAATCCATCGTTGATACGCAGGCCGCGGCGAGGAGGTTCGCCGGGGGTCCGAAAAACCGCCCCCGGGCATGAAACCCGAAAGGCCCCGAGTATAAAGCGGATGCGAAAGCCGGTGGGGCACCGGCTCGGGGACGGCAAAAGTCGCGTCGCGGGCGAGGATACGCCCCCATGCTCCTCGACTTTCGCCGATCACCGAGCCTGACGCGGCGTGGGGCGGAGACACTCGGCTCGGGGGCGGCAAAAGTCGCGTCGCGGGCGAGGATACGCCCCCATGCTCCTCGACTTTC
>JBJOHE010000438.1:0-8517 GCA_046047895.1 Planctomycetota bacterium
GAGTGCATCCACTTCCTCGACCTTCCCTTCTACGAGACGGGCCGGGTGCGGAAGATGCCGATCGGGGCTGACGACATCGCGATCACGGCCCGACTGCTCGACGAGGTGCGGCCCCATCAGGTGTATGCGGCCGGCGATCTTTCCGATCCGCACGGCACCCATCGGGTCTGCCTGGCGGCGGTCTTCAAGGCGCTCGAGCAGCTCGCCGATCGAGACTGGGCCAAGGACTGCGAACTCTGGCTGTACCGCGGGGCGTGGCAGGAATGGGAGCCCTACGAGATCGACATGGCGGTGCCCCTCTCCCCCGACGAGGTCGAGCGGAAGCGGCTGGCGATCTTCAAGCACGAGAGCCAGAAGGACAAAGCGGTGTTTCCCGGGCCGACCGACCCGCGGGAATTCTGGCAGCGGGCCGAGGATCGCAACCGCGAGACGGCCAGGCTGTATGATCGACTCGGGCTGCCGGAATACGAGGCGATCGAAGGCTTCGTGCTCCACCGCGGGTGAGGGTCGCAGGCCCTGCCCGCCGCCGCGGCCCGCATCCATCCGGAGCCGGCTCGTGGTTCGTCTCGTCGCCTTGATCCTGCTTCTCGCGCCGGCCGGAGTGCTGGTTGCGGGAGAGCCTCGCTGTGTCGTGGTGAATCTCTACGCGGCGTCCGACGATCCCGCGGCTGACGCGATCACCCGGGATGCCGAAGCGTGCGCCGAGGAGCAGGGGGGCGTGGTCGTGGTCCGCCGCTTCGTCGACGCGTCGGCCGAGGATCGGGCCGCGGTGGAGGCGGTCGCGAAGCGGCATGGCCTGGATCCGAGTCGCCTGCCGATCCTCGAAGCCTGCGGGGCGGCCTGCACGGCGGCCGACGATCCGGCGGTGGTCCGCCGCTGGATCGAGGACACCTGCCGCATCGAGGTGTTCACCCGCCGGGGCTGCCAGCGGTGCACCGCCGCCAAGCAATGGCTCGCCGATCTGGAGGCGACCTATCCCGGGCTCCGGCCTCTCGTGCGGGATGTGACCGTCGACGCGGACGCCCGCCGCCGGCTGGCCGACCTCGTCCGCCGCCACCGCACCGCCGCCGCGAGCGTGCCCGTCTTTCATCTCTGCGACCGGCTGGTCGTGGGCTTCGACCGGCCCGAGACGATGCAGCCCCGGTTTGACCGGCTGCTTGCGCCCTGGACAAAGCCCTGCCGCGAGGCGGTGGGCGAGGATGAGGCTGAGACGGCGGTCGAGGTCGAGGAGACGATCGATCTGCCCTGGTTCGGTCGGCTTGATGCCGGCCGACTGGGCATGCCGCTGTTCACGGTCGCGATCGGCCTGGTGGACGGCTTCAATCCCTGTGCGATGTGGGTCTTGCTCCTGCTGCTTTCGATCCTCGTCAACCTCCGCGACCGCGGCCGGATCCTCGCGATCGCCGGCACCTTCGTGGTCGTCAGCGGCGTGGCCTACTTTGCCTTCATGGCCGCGTGGCTCAACGTCTTCGAATGGATCGGAATGCTCCGGCCCGTGCAGATCGCGCTGGGCATGTTGGCGGTCACGATCGGGCTGGTGCACGTCAAGGATTTCGTGGCCTTCCACCGCGGCCCGTCGCTCTCGATTCCCGAGGCGGCCAAGCCCGGCATCTACGCCCGCATCCGCCGGATCGTGACCGCGGAGAACCTTCCCGCCGCGGTCGCCGGCGCCTTCGTGCTCGCGGTGCTCGTGAACATGGTGGAGCTGCTCTGCACCGCCGGCCTCCCGGCACTCTACACGAGCATCCTCACCCAGCGGGACTATTCCGCAGTCACCCGCTACGGCTATCTGGGGCTCTACATCCTCGCCTACATGTTTGACGACGCGCTGATGGTGGCGGTGGTGGTGGCGTCGCTCTCGCGGATGCGGCTCCAGGAAACGGGCGGCCGCTGGCTGAAGCTCGTCAGCGGTGGCGTGATCCTCGGGCTCGGGCTGGTGATGCTGTTTCGGCCGACGTGGCTGGAGGGGTGAGCAGCCGCTCGGAGCCGGGTTCTTGGGTGACGGACTCTTGGTTGACGGGGGATGAGGCGGCGTCAACTGGTGGTTCGGGCTGTCCCATGCCCCTTCGCCGGACGTTCGCTTCGGCCCTCCAGGCCTTTGCTCTCTCCGAGAGAACTTCGCTTCGCCATCCATGGCTTCGCTGGTTCTCTAGGCCGGCTCTTGGGCACGGGACGGCCCTCCCGGTGACCGGCCTTGGTGGAGGGCCGGGGATGAGGCGGCGTCAACTGGTGGGTCGGGCTGTCCCATGCCCCTTCGCCGGACGTTCGCTCCGGCCCTCCAGGCCTTCGCTCTCTCCGAGAGAACTCCGCTTCGCCATCCATGGCTTCGCTGGTTCTCTAGGCCGGCTCGTGGGCACGGGACAGCCCTCCCGGTGACCGGCCTTGGGATGGTCAGGCCTTTGGTTGGGGGCCGGGCTGCGAGTCGACCCGTGGCCGCAGGCTTGTAGCCTGCGGAATACGGCCCTGGATCGGCTGTGCGACGGTCCTTCGTCGTCGGTCGCACGACTCCATCTGGCCTGATGCCGGGTTCGCTTTGAAGGTAGGGGATCGCTCGCTCACTGAATGAACGCCGCTCCGTTGGCTTCACTGGCCGACGGTGGCGGGGAACCCGGCCTGCACGAGCGACTGATAGCCGGGCTTGAGGGGCCGAACGTCGTAGCCCATCGGCCGGAGGATGGCGGCGGCTTCGAGGCAGCGGCCGCCGACGAGGCAGTGGCAGTAGATGATCTTGTCCTTGGGGAGCACCTGGGCGAGTTGGGCGGGATCGACGCCCTTCTCGAGGGCGCTGAGCGGCACGAGGCGGGCTCCCTGGATGTGGCCGGCGTTCCACTCGGCGGGCTCCCGCACGTCGACGAGCACCGCCTGGCCGCTGGCGAGCGCCTGCTGTACCGACGGGAGCGGATCCTTGGTGTGGCCACCCGCCATCGCCGGGCCGGCCGCGGCTGCCGCGACCACGGCGAAGAGCAAGAGCCGGGCGCAGGTGGTCACCCTCATCTGGTTCCAGGGCATCCGGCCGAGCATGATCGCCATGCCGCAGGTGTCGGTCACGCCCGCGAACACCAGGCCTGCTCCCACGAACGCGGCGAGGCCGGCGCCGATGTTCCGCCAGGCTTGGTCAGGACCGAACGCAGCCAGGATGGCGCCGGCAACGATCATCGCCCCGGCCACGATCCGCACCTGCCGCTCCAGCGACATCGCCTTGCGACCGCGAACCACGGGCAGGCCGGCGGTATCGCAGGCATTGGTGCCTCCCTCCACGCTCACCACGTCGGTGATGCCGGCGGCGATCATCCGCTCGCAGGCTGTCTTGCTGCGGCTGCCGGAGCGGCAGACGAAGTAGATCGGACCGGTGCGGCCGGTGTGGTCGGCGGCCAGGGCCTTGGGATCGAGCCGGTCGAGCGGCAGATTGCGGGCGAAGTCGACGTGCACCTCGCCGTATTCGGCGGGCGTGCGGACGTCGATCAGATCGATCGCCTCGCCGCGGTTGCAGAGATCGAGCAGGCCCTTGGGGGAGATCGTCGCCACCATGTGGAAAACTCCTGAAACGGGGATGGGTGTCGGGCTTGGGGGAGAGAAAACCTCGGGCCGGTCAGCTGCCGTCCTTGCCGCCGAACCGGTCCGAAATGCAGTTCATGATGTTCGCGAGGTGGGGCTCGACGATGGCGTAGTAGACGGTGCGGCCCTCGCGGGCCGAGTCAAGAAACCCGCATCGCTGCATCAGCCGGAGATGCTCGCTGGCCATGTGGCTGGGGATGCCGCAGGCCTCGGCCAGTTCGCCCACGGTGTACCGGCCGGCCAGCAGCATCTGCACGATCCGCAGCCGGTGCGGGTGGGCGAGCGTCCGCAGACACTCGGCCGCCTGTCCGAGGGCGTCGAGGCCGATCAACTCAGCCGCAGAATCGCCTAGGGCGGTTCGGCGGCCAACTTCCGATGTTGATGGGGCTGGAGCCATGAGTGTCGCATCCTGGGCTGAACCGGCGGGAATCCCGCCAGCCACCAGAAATATATCGACACATCACGACATGTCAATGAGAGATTTTGCGTTCAGGGCCCGGTTGTTCACCCGCGCCGGCCGCCCCGTGCCGGCAGGCCGAGTTCGACCCGCCGCTGCTCCTTGATCCGCCTGTATTCCATGCTTCGAGCCCGCGATTCCGCCGAAGACGCATCGATCCGCCGCTTCGACCGCTGGTTGCGGCCCTCTTCCGTCCTCATGCCACCACGCGGGCCACCGCCGCCCCCGGGGCCACCACCAGCCCCGGGAGGTCCGCCGCCTGGTCCGCCCCGACCGCCGCCGGGAGGTCCGCCGGCAAAGCCGCCCGGAGGGCCACCTCGACCCGGACCGCCGCCCTGCTGCGACCGCTGGCCGCCGCGATCGCCTCCCTGCGCCTGCCGTTGTGCTCGCTCGGCTTCCCAGGCCTTCCGTCGGTCGTCCTCGGCCTTGAGGCGGCGGTCCATCTCGGCCATACGCTGCTCGGGAGGCATCGCGAAGTACGAGTTCACCTCGGCTTTTTCTCGGGCCTCAAACAGACGCCCCATCTCTCGGCCGGCCTGTTCGCGGTATTCCCGGGGAACCTGTCGCATCGTCTCGAAGACGACGCCCATCGATCCCTCTTCAAATGAGGCCTCGTTGCGGGCCACCCGTGCCAGTTGCTGGATCTGCTCGTCGACCATCGCCTGCACGGCCCGAACCTCGGCCGGAGCCGAAAAAAAGCCCAGCAGCCACATCACAAACAGAGCGAGCAGCCCGAGCACGACGATCCCGATCGACACATTCCGAACGATCTGGCCGCCGGAGGGCCCGTTCTTCGACCGGGCCAGATCTGCGAGAGCCGCTCGTTTTGCCGACGCCGTTGCCGCCATGAAGTCACCTCAGGAAAGCCTGGGAAATTCGGGTGCAGGCCGCCCGGGGGGAGGGGGCGGCCGACCGATTCGGAATCATAGGTTTCCCGATCGGTCGGTCCCAGCCGGATCGGCGCCGCCCAGGATCAACGGCCCCGCCCTCTGAAAGTTGCGGTGGGGCCGGGGCCGGTGCCCCCGGAGCCGCATCAGCCGACTGCCCGGCGGACGAATTCCTCGGCCGCCAGCGTCGCCTCCGAGAGGAGCGTGTAATTGCCCGACACAGCGTGGATCCGGCGGGCCAAATCGGCGTCGAAACACCGCATCACCAGCCGCAGGGGACGGCCGCTGCGGCGGGTCTCGGCCACCGATTGGGCCGTCAGGCCGATCTCGAGGTTGAGGGCGTCGTTGCTCGTGCATGCCACGAGCGCCCGAGCCCGGTCGATGCCCGCCCGGTGGAGGATCACCGGCCGGGTGGCGTCGCCCACGATCACCGGACAGCGGGGATTGGTTTCGCGGTGGAGTTCGTCGTCGGCCTTCGGGTCGATCACCACCACGCGATGCCCCCGCTCATAGAGCCCGCGGGCCACGGCCGTTCCCACCGACCCCAGGCCGCAGACGACGACGTGGTTTCGCAGCCGCCGGGCCCTGAATTCGTTCCGGAGGTGGTCGGCCGTGCCCGTGACCACGAACACCGCGAGCAGGGAGGCCGTGACGGCGATCAAGAGCACGCCGGCAAACATCAGCCCGACGCCGAAGAGCTTCAGCCAGGCAGGTGCCTGGTGGAGATTGATGTCACCGAAACCGACCGTGGTCACCACCGTGGTGGCGAAGTAGGTGGCGTCGATCCAGCTGAGCTCCATCGTCTGGCGAAACACGATGATCGCCGCCAGATAGAGGCCGATGAGCACAAGCGGAATCGCCAGATACTCGGTGCGGACGGGCCGGCGGGGAATGCTGAGCGGGCGGCCGGGTGGCTCCGCGGGATGCGCGAGGGCAGGCATCGCGAGCGCCGCTTCCACAAACGCCCCGGCGGCGAGTTCAGCGGGAGCCAGGGCGGCGGTGATTCCGAAGTCGGCCTCGAACCGGCGTGAGAGCCGGGGCTGCGAGTGCCGCATCACCACCCGCACGGCCGGCGCTTCACCCCGCACCTCAAGGGCCGCTTCGAGATTGTCGACATCGATCGCGGTCGTGAAGATCACCGCCTGGGCCTCGGCCACCTCCGCCTCGCGGCGGGCCGCACCGGTGCGGAAGTCGCCCCGCACCAGCCGGACACCATTGGCCCGGGCCCGCTCGGCCCGCTCCGGGTTCGTGCCGTCATCCGTGATCACCGTCACAGGACAGCCACGGCGGCGCAACACCTCCACCACCTGGAGACCAAATCGACCGAGACCGCAGACGACGACGGAACGCATGCTCGGCAGTATGGCCCATCAGGGATTTTTGTGGGTTGATCTGAAGTTGCCGAGGTCGTCCATGCCATCTCGCCGGACGCTCGCTTCAGGCATCCTGCCTTCCGCTCTCTCGAAGGAAACCTCGCTTCGCCATCGTGGCTTCGCTCCGTTTCCTACGCCGCTCGATTGGCACGGGCAACCTCTCCGGCCCAGAGAGTTCCCGAAAGGACCGGCAGTATAGGGAGGCCGGCGGCGGGAACCCTGCTCAGCGGAGGGTCGTCGGCTGGGCGGCAAGGGGAGGAGCCTGCGGGCCGCGGGCCTCGCAGGGATAGAAGGCGGCCCAGACGGGGTTGTGGTCGGAAACCTCCAGGGCGTTGTCGAGCGGCAGCCCGAACGTGGCCTGGAGATCGAGCACACCCCAGGCGCCGAGGTATTCGGCCGTGGCCGGGCGGGCGAACACGAGGTTGTCGTAGGTCTTGGTGCGGCGGGTGTTGGTGGTGGTGCCCGAAACGGCCCAGCCGATGCCGGGAATCTTTTGAAAGGAGCCAAACTCGGGCGGCCCCGCGTTGAGATCGCCCAGCAGAATCACGTCGTCTTCATCGGGCCGTGCCGACTGCATCGCGACGAAGACATCCGCCAGGGCCGCCAGTTCCTGCGGCACCTCGTCGGGGTCGGTGTGGATGTCGACGAGCCAGAAGGTGAAGGCTGCCTGGGCCGGCATGATCCGGGTGCGGAAGCGGGCGCACATCGGCGGGCGGTGGAGCCGATCGGAGGGATCGGGGAAGACGCCGGCCGATGAGGCATCGACCTCGACCCGCGTGGTGTCATACACGAAGACGTATTGCTCCTTGCTGTTCGTGCGGCCCTCCCGCGGCCCGATCAGGTAGTGGTAGCGACTGCCGTCGGCGTTCACCGCCTGGACGAACCGCGGGATGATGTCGTCGGACTTCGCCCGCACCTCCTGGATGGCGACGATGTCGAACTTCCTCACCACCCGTGCCAGGATCTCGACCACCTGGGGCTTGGCGAGCTTCGACTCCCCGAACACCTGAATATTGAAGCTCGAGATCAGCAGGGCGTCCCAGGGCTTCGCCACCGGCTGGGCCCGAGCCATGGCCGGGAGCAGGGCCGCCACCAGCCAAACCGCCGCCCGTGCCGCTCGGGCAGATCGGGACGGTTGTGAGGAGGGAAAGCACGCCACACCTCCCCTATCGGCCGCCGACCCTGCCGATCATGCCGTTCGACGGGGCGGCCCGATTCTCTTCGCAGGTTTTACTTACCTACTGATTCGCCCGGTCGCACGGTGGTTCACCGGCTCGACAGCGCTGCGAGAGCCTCTTCGGCGAGCCGGGCGAGCCGAGGATCCTCGCTCGTGGCTGCTGTTCGCAGGGCCTCCGATGCCTGACGGGCCGCGGGGCCGATTCGGCCGAGGGCCCAGGCGGCCCGCTGACGGACGGCCGGATCTGGTGCCGCGCCGAGTTGCTGCGTGAGCGAGGTCACCGCCGCTGCCGCAGCTTCTCCAGATCGCCCCAGGAGCGTGATCGCCCAGTAGGCGACGAGCGGGTCGGGGTTTGCGACCTGTTCGACGAGGCTGGGAATCGCATCCGGGGGTGGAGGCCCGAGGTCTTCCAGGGCGGCCACAGCCTGGTCGCGAACGCCCTCGTCGGCATCGCCACACGCCAGCACCAGGGGGAGTGTGGCCGCCGCCGCGGCAGCTCCCGCGCGGGCGAGCCGTTCGGCTGCGTCGAGCCGCGCAGCGGCATCGGCGGCGGTCAGCCTGGCGGCGAGGTCGAGGATCTGGGGATCGGCGGACTCAGCCATGGGATGTCTTTCGCAGCGGGGGCAGCAGGGCCGCGAGGCAGCGGGCAATCTCCGCGGCCGTCGCGGCGTTGTGGCGGAGCAGGGCCTCGTTGGCCCGGAGGCTGGCGTCGCCGGTGAGCATGCGCATTCGCTCAAGCAGAAAGGGCGTGACCTCCCGGCCCCGGACGCCGGCGGTGGTCACGTCGGCCAGGGCCATCACCAGCGCCGCGTCATGGATGTCAGCGGCAAGTTCATGCTCGGTCGGAATCGGGTTGGCCACGACGAGGCCGCCGGGAAGGCCGAGCGCGAAGTGGGTGGCGATCGCCGCGGCAGCCTCGGCCGGCGAGTCGCAGCGGGCGTCGACCCCCAGGCCGATGGCGCGGCGATAGAAAGCGGGGAATTCATCCGTGTCCAGGCCGAGCACCGGCACACCGAGCGTCTCGAGCAGCTCGCGGGTGCGGGGCAGGTCGAGGATCGCCTTCGCTCC
>JBJOHE010000439.1:0-3085 GCA_046047895.1 Planctomycetota bacterium
GCCTCGGTCGCCTGCCGCAACACGGCCTGCACATGGTCGAGCAACTCGCTCAGTTCCGCCGTCTGGGCCGGGCTGAGCCGCTCCGGGAGCGCCGGGCAGTTCCCGGGCGAAAGCGGCGACCGCACGGCCTCGACATCCTCGACGATGTCGGATTCGCGGGCGGCAAACCGCTCCATCCGCTCCCGCGCCTGGCGAGCATGGCCGTTGGCCTGATCGGGATGGCGGGCGGCGATCCGCCGGTCGATGTCGCTGGGCGAGCCCACGAGCAGGAGCGACCGCCCGAGGGTGATCATGTCGCCGTCCCGCAGGATCCGCACCTGGATGTCTTCGCCGTTGACCTTCGTGCCGTTGGTGCTTTCGAGGTCGGTGGCCACGATCTTGTCGTTGTCCACCTGAAGCTTGAGGTGGTAGCGACTGATCCGCTCGTCGTTGAGCTGGATCGAGTTGCCCTCCTCCCGGCCGATCGTCACCGGGGTCGGGAGCCGCTCGAATACGCGGCCCCGGTCGGCGCCATGCAGCACCCGCAACGTGATGTACGCCATGCTTCACACGCGCCTGCCGGCTGATCCCACCCTGCGGGCGGGGCCGTGCCCCTGTCTGCTGCCGCCTGGGCGCCGCCTCCTTTTTTAAAGCATACACACAAACCGGCCGCGTTGGCCCGCAAAAAAGCAGTTTTCCGAGCCCCTCCCGCAGCCTCGGCCTCGCCGCACCGATGGTGGCCGCCCCAAAAAACCGCTACGATCCCGTCAACGCACCCGTAGCTCAATTGGATAGAGCATCGGTCTTCGGAACCGAGGGTTGCAGGTTCGAGTCCTGCCGGGTGTATTCCAGCGGCGTGCCAGTGGCGGGCTCAACCAGCAGAGCCCAGCAGGCGAGTTGACCAGTGGCCGCAGGCTTGCAGCCTGCGGAATCCGGGCTCCAGGCAGATAGGCCTCAGCGTGACGTGAAGGCCATCCGCATTCGGGCAGGCTACAAGCCTGCCCCCACGGGCCAACTGGAACCCCAGGCCAACCGGAACCCCAGGCCCTCGCAGCGCAGCCGCGAAGCGGCAGCTGCGAAACCGCGCGGACTCGTCTGCTCACGGCCCGCTCAACCCCACAGCGCACGCACACGGTCGCCCGGAAGTGCGACCGCCGGCCGGAGGGCCGGCAAGCCCGCCGGGGCCAGGGATGGCCCGGCGGGCTTAAAGATGGAGGCGGCGGGAGTCGAACCCGCGTCCCGTGATGTTTCGATACGAACGTCTACGTGTGTATCCGGTCGATTTGAGTCTCGTCCGCGCGACCCCGGCCGGCAGGGTTCGTCGCGGACCAGCCCGGAACGTATTTAGCCTCGGCCGTACCAGGCGGTGAATCGAGGCGAGTCGGATTTGGCAACCGATTGGGAGGCCCTTCCGACTGGGGCCATCGCTCGGGGCTACTTAATTAAGCAGCCAGAGAGAACTGAGCTTCGGCAATTGAAGCTTGGTCGACTTTTAGCGTGGCCTGCCGACCAACCACGACACGCAATCCGTACCTCCAGCATCCGGTCGAAACCGGTACGCCCCCGGTGTCTGCCCGATCCCGACCAGAGCCTGCTGGCGCCGGCCGGTTCCTCCGCGACGGCCCCGCTGGCCGCCCGCCCGGAAGCGAACGAACTCCCACAGTCTACGCCGAAACCGCAGGGCCTGTACCGGTCGTGCCGACCACTCGCCTGAAATTCCCGAAAAAAACCGGTTTCTGCCCGAGACTTGGCCCGCTGCTCCGCGAGATACTTGAGGGACACTCCGCGGCCTCCTCCAGACACAGGCAGGCCCGCTGGGGTGCTCCCCTGTCGCCTTTCCCATCCCGCCGTCGTTGACGCTCATTCCATGACGAACGTACCTTCACAGATGCTGTTGCTTCGCCGCAGGCACGTCTTTTCTCGCCCCGCAGGTTGTTGCATGGACTCGCTGGCCCGCCGTTCCCGCTGGCTTCTGCCCACCGTCGTGGTCGTGGCCACCTGCCTGACCGGCACGGCTCCCGTCGCGGCCCAGGAATGGGCCCGCAAGATGTTTCCCGTGACGAGCCACAACTTCGGCACCGTGGCCAAGGGCTCGAAGACGGAATACCGGTTCGTCTTCCGTAACCTCTACGAGGAAGACCTCCACGTCGCGGGCATTCGCACGAGCTGCGGCTGCACCTCGCCCACGGTGACAAAGCACGACCTCAAGACCCACGAGACCGCCGAGGTGGTGGCCACCTTCAACACCCGCACCTTTCTCGGCCAGCACGGCGCGACGCTCACGATCACCTTCGACAAGCCCTTCCGTGCGGAGGTGCAGCTGCGGGTGGCGGGCAACATCCGTGGCGACGTCACCTTCGATCCTCCCTTCGTCGATCTCGGCAACATCGACCTTGGCAAGGGAGCCGAGCGGCAGGTGCGAGTGACCCACGTGGGCAGTAGCCCCTGGGAGATCAAAGACGTGCGGAGCGCCAATGCCAACTTTGAAGTCAGCCTCTCGAAGCCGATGCGCACCGGCTCGAAGACGGTGTACGACCTCGTCGCTCGCCTCAAGCCCTCGACGCCGGCCGGGTACATCAAGGGTCAGCTGATCCTCGTCACGAACGATCCGCGGGCCGGCCAAATCCCGATGGACGTGGAAGGCCGGGTGGTGGCCGAGGTGACGGTGAGCCCGCAGCTGCTCGCGCTCGGGGCGGTGCCGGTGGGCGAGTCGGTCACGAAGAACGTGGTGATCCGGGCGAATCGCGAATTCAAGATCACGGGCGTCTTCTGCTCCGACGGCTGCCTCACCTGCCAGCCGAAGACGACCGCCGCCCGGGTGCACATCCTCCCCGTGACGTTCCAGGCCGGCGAGGCCGCCGGGAAGGTGGAGCGGGAACTCAAGATCGCAACCGACCTCGGCGAAGGCGCCGTGCCCGTGGTGACGGTGCAGGCCCAGGTTGAGGCCAACGGCGACGACGGCGCGGCGATCGGCCCGACCGCCGACCAGGCCGCGAGCCTGCCGTAGGACGAGTCGGACGACAGGCTCCGCCGCCACCGGCGACTCCCGTCAAAGAGAAGCCCCGGACGCCCCCCAAAAACCGGCCGCTTCGACATTGACCCGCCT
>JBJOHE010000440.1:0-4745 GCA_046047895.1 Planctomycetota bacterium
GACCATGTCCTTCACCTGAAACCGTCCGCCTGCCTGGGTGAGATCGGGCCCCGTCGCCCCGCCATCGCCATCGAACCGATGGCACACGATGCAGCGGGCGGCCGCGAATGCCTGCTTCCCCTTGGCGAAATTCCGCGTGCCGGGCTCAAGGCCCGCCTCCGCGGCGGCGAGCACGTCGGCCACGCTCCAGGTGCGGCCCGGCCCTGCCGGCTTCGGGAGCGGAGGCGG
Organism: Planctomycetota bacterium; assembly: GCA_046047895.1. Classification (GTDB taxonomy): domain Bacteria; phylum Planctomycetota; class Planctomycetia; order Pirellulales; family UBA1268; genus QWPN01. The sequence goes on from JBJOHE010000440.1 coordinate 229, forward strand.
CACATAGGGCTGCCTCACGCCGGTCGCTTCGAGCGCCAGCCGGTCATTTTCGGAGAGGCCTGCCAGGCTCTCGTCTTCGATATTTGTCAGAAACTTCTGAAAGCTGTTTCCGCCGCCCCAGTCGCGGGCCCGCTTGAACCAGCTGAAGTAGGCCTTGCGGTCGGCGGTGGTCCAGACCTTGTCGTCGGGGAGATCCTGAATCGTTCGCAGCAGATAGGCGTAGTGCATCTGCTGCATGTCGCCCCGCCGGTCGAGCGTGGCCCGCACCGCCTCTCCGTAGCCCGCATTTCGCTCGATCAGATTCCGCAGCTCGGCTTCGTCGGCTGCGACGTTGCTCGGCGGCATCGCTCCGCCCCGGTCGCCGAGCAGGCCCACCAGCCGCGGCACGATGCCCGGCGCCCGCACCGCCACGAGCAGGCTGGCCAGTTCCCGGTCAAGTTCGTCGGAGCCGGTCGGAAAGACCGGCAACGCCCGGTCGGCAATCGCCGCTCGCATCTCAGCCGACGGTTCGCCGAGCCTGATCAGGGCGAGCTGGCAGGCCCGCACGAGCCGGAGCTGGTCGTCGGGCGATAGCCCGGCTGGATCGAGCGAATCGAGCGCCGCCAGCACAGCCGGCTGGGCGGCGGGATCCGCCTGGCGGGCCACCGCGATCGCTCCCTCGATTCGCGCCGTGGGATCGGGCAGGGCAAGCACTGTCTGCTCCCAGAATTCCCGCGGCTGGTGTTCGAGGACAAGGCGAGCTGCATAGCGGAGAAAGCGATCGCCGCTGCCCAAATGCGGGAGGGCCAGCGCCACGGCGGCGGCCGGGTCGGCAGCCGGGCGATGCAGGGCCTCGAGCGACCGCCTGGTCGCCCGGGCAGCGGCCGCGCGCGGGTCTTTGCCATCGACGGCCGCGATCGGCTCGGCCCCCTCATACCGAACCCGGTAGAGCTCGCTCTGGCCGCCCCGGCCGCCCACGGTGAAATACATCCCGCCATCGCGGCCCACCACCACGTCAGTGAGCGGCAGCGGCGTGCGGGCCACAAACTCCTCCTTCGTGCCCCGGTAGGTCGAGCCCTCCGGCTCCAGGTGGATCGCATACATCGTGCCGAAGGTCCAGTCGCAGATGTAGAGCGCCCGCTGATACCGCTCGGGGAACCGGCTTCCGTAGCCGAAGCAAACGCCCACCGGTGACCCGGGGCCAATGTCGATCAGCCCCGGGAGGCTGTCGGCGTAGGAGGTGGGCCACTTGGCCGTGCCGCTCCGCCAGCCGAGTTCGCTGCCGCTGGTCGCGTGATTCACCCGCGTGGGGCGATACCAGGGCGAGCCGAGGTCCCACTCCATGTCGGCGTCGTAGGCAAAGAGCTCGCCGTCGGCGTTGAAGGCGAAGTCGTAGGCATTGCGGTAGCCGGCGCTCCAGAGCTCCCAGGCCTTGCCCTCCGGATCGGTGGCAGCGATGAAGCCGCCCGGGGCCAGGATCCCGGCGGCGTGGCCGTTGCCGTCCCACATCCGGCGGATCACAACATCCTCGTCCCAGTTGGCAGGCAGCCGGCTCGAGCCCCCCTCGCCCAGCTGCACCCGCCGCTGGTTCGCGCGGATGCCGCCCATGACCTGGGGCGGGGTTTCCTCGATCACTTCGAAGGGCGGCTTCGTGTGGTTGCCGCATACGAGAAACAATCCCTTGCCATCGGGCGAGAGCAGGATGTTATGCGGGCCATGCTCGCCCTCCCCCTGAAAGGCCCGGAGCTTCTCGACGCGGTCAGGCATGTCATCGCCGTCGGAGTCGGTGAGGCGGTACAGCCCGCTGCCGGTTCCGCCGTTACAGACCACATAGAGCGAGTCAAAGGCCCAGAGCAGCCCCTGGGCTCCCGTGATCGCGGCCGGGATTCGTTCCACCACGGTGTCGCCGCCGGTGAGCGGCGCGGGCGTGATCCGCACGAGCCCCTTGTCCCCCTGGTCGCTCGCGATCAGTCGGCCGGCCGGATCGGTCGCAAGCGATACCCACGAGCCGAGTTCGTCCCGCGGCACCACGAACAGTCGCTCGACCACGAACCCCTCGGGCACGCGAAAGGCCTGCTCGCCGTCGCCGTCAGCCAAGGCGAGCGGCATCCGCTCCACCGGCTGTCGCCACTCGGCCGCTCCGGCGACCGCGTGGCCAGCGAACGCGGCCAGGCCTATGGCCGCCCAGATCCGTGCTCGTCTGACGATTCCGAATCGACCCATTGTTTTCACCCCTCCTCTCTGGCCACTCCGCCCCGCCATCATCGAACGCTCGGACACCGCGTCGCCGCAGTTCGGAGATGTCGCCCGAAGACCGCCGCCGAATCACGACCTTCGACCGTCCTGAGCCCGAGCCAAGCAGCAGCCGGCTGCCTCAGGAGAGCAGTCGATCGACGCTCTCGAGCAGCCGATCCATCGCAAACGGCTTTCGAATATAGTCGTCGACGCCGAGCATCTCGGCGTAGGCCCGATGGCGGCTCCCCTCGTTGGCCGTGATCATGATCACCCGCAAGGGATCGGGCCGGCTGCGGCGGAGCTTTTCGAGCACGAGAAACCCGCTCCGCTTCGGCATCATCATGTCGAGCACGACGAGGTCGGGGCCCTCCCCTTCCGCCATCACGAGCCCCTGGTTGCCGTCGCGGGCCACCAGGATCTCGTAGCCCCGCGATTCGAGCACCGTCCGCATCGACTCGATGATTTCCTGGTCGTCGTCGACGAGCAGGATGCGCTTGCCGGACTTGGCCTGCCTGGCCCCGGCGGCAGGCTTTGCCGCCGGCTCGGACTGCCCCTGCTCGACGGAGTCGCCGGGTTCCGCTGCCGAAACGGCCACGGCCTTGCTGCTCTTGCGGGGTTTCTTGGCTGGGGGCATGGGCAACTCTCGCGGGGATGTTCGATGCGGGAAAGGATATCACGCCTTCGCCGTGGGAACCATCGCCGCCCCGCTCGGCGGCCCCGCTTCTGCCACCGAAGGGCTGGCCGTCCCCAGACAGCAGGCTGCCGCCGCCACACCGATCGCTGCGCCCCAGGCGACGTCGCTGGGGAAGTGGGCCGAGGAGGCCACCCGCTGAAAGGCGGCACAGGCGGCGATCCCCACAAACACCCAGCGTCCGTGCGGATACTTCCAGGCGAGAGCCGTGGCAAGCCCCGCGGCCACGGCTGCATGGCCCGAAGGAAAGCTCATCAGCTCCACGCTCTTGCGCAGGCCGCCCTCGGCAGGGCTGCCCGCCACCATCGTTGCAGCCGCGACGCCAAACGTGTCGAAGGCAGAATCGAGCGTGGCGAAGTCGCAGGCCCGCGGCCTCACCCGCACCACGAGTGCCTTGATCACATCGACCACCAGCCCGCCGGCGTAGGCCGCCAGGCAGAGCCGGATCACGTCGCGGCGGGCGGCCTTCAGCTGACCAATCTGTCGCAGCAGCGGATCGAGCGACACCGTCACTCCAAGCACGACAGCCGCCCCCAGTCCGTGGGCGAAGACCTCGCTGAAATCGACGAGCCTGGCCAGGTCGCCGGGAAGAGAATGCTGCCGGAACCAGCTGGCCACCGGCAGATCGACGGCGAACGCGACCAAGCCCAGGGCGGCGAGCCCCACGGCCAGGCCGAGCCTCGCGGCCAGCGGCCACCACCGCCCCGGCCTCGCTCCGAGCGGCAGAGGCCGCCCGGCCGCGCCGGCCGCGGTTCCTGATACGACGTTCGACACGAGGGCATCCATGCCGAAAGTGTGGCAAACCTCCGCCACCAACGTCCATCGGGGTTTTCCCGAGCACGATGGGCTCCGAGGCCCGCGTTCGCGGGCCGGACTCGCCCAGGCCGGAAGCCACACCCAGCCGCCTCACTGCCACAGTCCCCGGTCGAGCAGTCGGTAGTTGATCGCCTCGCTGATGTGACTGCAGCTGATCACCTCCGCCGCGTCGAGATCGGCAACCGTTCGCGCCACCCTCAGCACCTTGTCGTGGGCGCGGGCCGAGAGGCCGAGGTCGGCCACCGCCGCCCGGAGCAACTCCGCAGCCGGAGGATCGAGTGGACAGGATTCCCGGATCTGCCGGCTGTTCATCCGGGCGTTGCAGCGGGTGGCGGAATCGGCAAATCTCTCGGCCTGACGGATCCGGGCCGCCAACACCGCCTCGCGGATCTGACTGCTCGACGTACCCGGCCGCTTGGCCGCCAGTTCGCGAAACGGCACCGCCGGCACCTCGAGGTGGATGTCGATCCGGTCGAGCAGCGGTCCGGAGACCTTGCTCATGTAGCGTTCCACCTGCGGTGCCGTACATTGGCACTGCCGTCGGGGATCGCCTCGGTAGCCGCAGGGACACGGATTAAGGGCGGCTACGAGCATGAAGTCGGCCGGAAACCGGGTGGTCGTCTTGGCCCGGCTGATCGTGACCGACCCATCTTCGAGCGGCTGACGGAGCACCTCGAGCGTGCGACGATTGAACTCGGGAAGTTCGTCCAGAAACAAAACGCCGTTATGCGCAAGCGAAATCTCGCCCGGCATCGGGATCGACCTTCCGCCCACGAGGCCGGCCTCTGAGATCGTG
>JBJOHE010000441.1:0-9416 GCA_046047895.1 Planctomycetota bacterium
CTGGGCCATATGGCGACCGTTGCAGGATGGGTAGACGCCCCGTCTCTTGCTCGAGAACGCGATGACAAACCCCTGGCCGCACCCCGTGCAGAGAGCGCGTGCGAATCCAAAGCAGAGGAGCCCGCACTTGAGATAGCCTCGGAGTTCGTCCTCGACGTGGCCCGGCACGGGCCGCTTAGCGGCTTTCCGCCACTCAAGCCAACTCTCGAGGTTCTCCGACACGATCTTGTGGAGTGGGGTCTTCTCGGGGCGGCGACGCTCGTAGCGTCGTGACGGCGCGGGGCCGCCATGTGGTCGGAGGCGGGGCCGCGAGGGAATCCCTGTGACCGCGGCGACCATGGACGGACCGGCGAGTGGACGGCGGGTGTAAACGGCCGCACACTACCCGCAGGACGGAGCGGTTCGGTTCAACACCATCCGATCGCAAGGCTCGGGCGGCGCAGCGGGCCGCGCCGTGGGCGGGAAAATCGCAATCGCTTGGGGCGTGGCGTGAGCTTTGCGGCCCGAGCACCGCCAGCATCGTCGTCGGCACGCAGGCGCTCGTCACGAACGCGGCGGCGTTTCGGCACCTGGCGCTCGTGGTGATCGACGAACAGCATCGCTTGCACGGTCGCCTTCTACCTTCCTGGTTCACCAACTTCTCCAGCCTCAAGTTCTCCTTCTGGAGCTCCTGAAGCTGCTTCGCCATCTTCGGATCCATCCCGCCGAACTCCGTCCGCCAGCGGTAGTACGTCTGCTGGCTGATACCCAGCCGTCGGCAGACATCAGGCACGTTCGTGCCCATACCAAGGTCAACGTCAGCCTGATGAAGCAGGCCCACGATCTGCTCGGTACGGCGCCGCTTCTTCATCTGAGAACCCTTTCCAGCCCCGAACGGGGCACGAGGATTCTCTCACAAGACCTGCGTCAGGATTTGGGGAGGGAGTCAGTCCGGTGCCTGGTCAGCCGACGTGCCGCACGAGCCGCCGGAACGTCGGCCGTACCACCTTGTGCAGATGCCGCGCGAAGGAGCCATCCAGTTTGTGAACGGCGATCAACTCGACGACGTCGGCGAAGTCTCGATGCATCCGCCGGGCATCGCCCTCGCCGCAGGCGATCTTCACCTCAATGAGCGCGGCCAGGGACAGCACCGGCAGACCCTCGATCATGACGGCGACCCGTTCGTCAGCCGGGCTTGGCAGCACTACCTCGCTGCCTTTCCCGGCCCGGCCACCAGCTGCCAGGAACTGGATGGGAATACCAGCAGGGCTGTGAAACTCCCGCCCCGATTCGTCCCAGGTGAATCCGGCAGCCGTGAGCGCCTCACGGATACGCGGCATGTCTTCCGGCCGCACCAAGAGATCGACATCGACGGTGTTGCGGCGGTAACCGTGCAAGCACACCGCTACTCCCCCGATTACGGCATGAGGCGCTTCGGCCTCGGAGAGCACTTCATGGCAGGCCGCCGCCGCGTGCCACAGTGGTTCTTCTCCGAGCATCGCATAGGTCTCCCGGGCAGTGAGCGTCATTGTGTGCCTGCAGGCGGTGAAGCGAGAGCGAACGCGGGGCAAAGCGTGAACACGAACGGTACGTCCGTACACAACTTGTGTCAAGGACACGGCGCCCTGCCGAGGGATCGGTGTGGCTTTCCGGGCAGCGGCCCGGGCTTGCCGAGAAGGCGGACGACCTCATTCAACGGTACCGCAACGCGCTCCAGGAACTCGCCAAATGACGGGCTGGATTGATGCGTGAGCCCGTCTGGATGCCGACAGAAGACTGTCTGTCGTTTCACGAAAAGCTCTTGGCACGTTTCGGTGGATCGAGTGGTGTGCGAGATCGCGGCCCTCTCGAATCTGCCCTCGCGCGGCCACGGCATCTTTTTTCCTCCGAGCAACCGAGCCTGTTCGAGTTGGCCGCCGTCTATGCCCATGGGATCGTCAAGAATCATCCGTTTCTCGATGGCAACAAACGAACCGGACTGCTGGCAGCTGCCGTCTTCCTTGAAGTGAATGGCAAGCGGTTGATTGCCTCTGAGGAGGTTGCCGTGGTGCAGACGCTGGCCCTCGCGGCAGGTGCGAGGACAGCAGGCGAGTTCGCTCTCTGGCTCGAAGAGGTGTGCGTGAACGAAGAGGCCCCGTGAGGGCCGACGCAGCCGATCGCTCGTCTGCCGGCCCTCCGCCTCGGAAACAAGCATGGTCCGCGGCCCACGCCTTACGCCAGCCCTGCGACCGCGGCGAGGACTTCCTGCTCGTGCCCCTGCGGCTTCACGCTGGTGAAGGCCTTGGCGATCCGTCCGGCGGCGTCGATCACGAAGGTGCTCCGGGCGATGCCCATATACTTCTTGCCATACATGCTCTTCTCCCGCCAGGCACCATACTTCTCCGCGACCGAGTGGCTCTCGTCGACAAGCAGCGTGAACGGCAGCCCGTACTTCTCCCGAAACTTCAGGTGGCTCTTGCCTGAATCCGGGCTGACACCCAGCACGACCGCCTTATGCCGGGCGAATCGGGCGTGGGCATCCCGAAAGCCGCAGGCTTCCACGGTGCAGCCTGGGGTGTCGTCCTTCGGGTAGAAGTAGAGCACGACAGGCCGGCCCTTGAGGGCCGCCAGCCGCACGGCCGATCCATCGTGCGCGACCGCCGTGAAGTCTGGTGCGACCGAGCCCTCGCGTGGCCAGGCCGGCTCCGTTGCCTTCGCGGCCACGGGCTTCGTCGCCGCCACTTTCTTGCCCACTTGTTGCTTGCCGGCCACCTTCTTCTTCACGGCGGGCTTTGAGGCCGCGGCCTTCTTTTTCGACGCCCTTTTCCCTGATGACTTCTTCGGAGCAGACTTTTTGAATGCCATGACAGACGGGTTCCAAGGACGAGGTCGAGTGACGAACAGGCCGGTGGTTCGCGTTCAGGCTCAGCCTTGGCCGCCGGAATCATCGGCGGGAGATTCAGCCGGCCCGTCGTCGAGAAGCTTCGAGAAGTTGAAGTCACCGCCGCTGCCAAAGGAGAAGCCGCTCTTCTTCTCCTCGGCCGGTGCCGCCGCGGCCGCCGGCTTCGCCCGCTCCACGGGCGTGCCCTGCGGTCGGGCCCGCATCTGGGCAGTGATCGTCTCGAGCCACTCCGGCGACGGAAACGCGTAGGGGCGGAACTTCTCGACCGTGCCCGTCTCCTCGTGCACAAACAGGCCGCGCTGGGGCCCGAGTTTGCCCGCGGCCGGGTTGTCGATCAGGGTGCTCGAATCGTTGCTGCTCATCTGGAACAGCACCCGGAGTTCGAATTCCTTGATCGCGCCGCGGTCGAAGGTCCGCTGGAGGTTCATCAGCGAGTCGCACCAACAGATCACATGGATGCCCACCGTCGGACCGTCACGGAGAATCGTCAGCATGTTGTCGGCCGGCGAGGCCTTCTTCTCCTCCCCGCCGAAGCCGCCGAACCCGAAATCCCCCTCCGACTTCCGCAGCTCGCGGAACCGGCCGAGGTCGCGGATCACAAGGTAGACCGACTCGCCATCGAGCACCTGCTCGTCGAGCCGCCGCTTCACCTCGGCCGCCAGTCCGGCCATCGCCTCGGTCACTCCCAGGCGGCCGGCCAATTCCATTTCGTGGGGTAGGTGCTTGGCGAGGTTGGCGAGCATGAGATCGGGCTTCTCCTCCGCGATCGCCGGCTCGAGCACCACGAACCGGGCCGCCTTCCCCAGGGCACCGCCAGGGAAGGGATCGTGCTCGGCGGCGAGGCTCACGATCGACATGGCCAGGAGGCTCGTACCCAGATCCTCCCGCTGGCCCACGATCAGGAGATTGGCTCCCGCCTGGCGACGGAAGATCGCGGCCGTCGGATCCTTGATCGCGATCGCGTCGCCCAGCCAGGCCAGTGGCGCCACAAGATCGCGGCCCCCCACGGTGCCGGCCGCGAGCATCTCCGTGAGCAACGGGTTGAGGGCGGGATCAGCGGCCTGGTTGCCATCGAACACGATCCGCTCGAGCTGGGGGATGTCGGTCCGCCGGTCGGCCAGCTTGCGGAGGTCGCCGAGGTATTGCTCCCGCTGTTCGTCGGTGAGGAACACGACCTGGAAGGGATTGTTGCCCTCCACCATGCCGTTGGCGTCGTTGTAGATCGCCTCACCGGGCCGGGTGAGCAGCCGGGCGGCGGTGTTGTCGTCACTGAGGATCAGGCTCGAATCGGCCTCGTTGCACTGCAGCGCGATCCGCACCGCCATCTGCCCCATTGTGGCCCGGGGCAGGCTGTAGGAACCGCCGAGCGTCTGCGACCCGAGCAGCACGTGGATCCCGAAGGCTCGACCCTGGCGAACCAGGCGGTCCAGGATCAGCGATGCGTCCTGGGCGATCTTGTCGTCTTCGACGAAGATCTCTTGAAACTCGTCGATCAAAAGCAGGATCCGGGGCATCGGATCGGGGTGGCCCGTCTGGCGAAAGCCGGCCACGTTTTGCACCGACAGCTCGCGAAACAGGTCGCCGCGTCGCTTGAGCTCACGGTCGAGCTGCTCCATCACCGAGAGGCCGAATTCCCGTTCGCTCTCGATTGCGATCACGCGGGCGTGGGGCAGCGCGTAGTGGTCGTAGAGCTTGAACTCGACACCCTTCTTGAAGTCGATCAGATAAAACTGGATCTCGTTGGGGCTGTACTGCAGCGCCAGGCTGGTGATCATGGCGTGCATCAGGGTCGACTTGCCGGAGCCCGTCTTGCCGGCGATCAGGAGATGCTGGCTCGTGCCCTTGCCGAGCTTGAGGTACTGCAGCTTCTTGGCCCCGGCGGGCCCGAGCGGGGCGATCACCTCGTTGGCCGTGCTGCCGTGCCACCAGTCTTCTTCCTTCGGCGCCACGCGGTCGAAGGGCACGACCACCCGCTTGGCCGCCTTCGCGGCCAGCCCCACCCGTTGAATGATCCGGGTGAAGGTGTCATCGGGCGGGGCCTGCTCGACGGTGAGCGGCCACTTGGAAAACTCCGGGTCGGCCCATGTGAACGTGCCGTTCTTGAGATCGAGCACGGTGGCATGCTGCTCGAGCTCGGCCCGGCTGAAGCCGGAGGGCATCTGCTGGGAGGGATCGATCGACACGATCACATACACCCCGCACTTCGGCCCCGAGGCGGCGATGCTCGCCAGCCGGCGGGCGCTCGTCTCGTTGAAGTTGGCGGGGAAGTTGGCGACGGCCACGAAGCGGTAGGGCTCCGGCACCTCGGCGTCGGCGTTGTAAGCCCCGATCGACTCGTATTCATTCCGCAGATACTTCTGGATCACCACCTCCATCTGCTCGGTGATGTCGGCGAGCTTCTGCTCGATCAGCTGGGGCTCCGTCCAGATCCGGCTGGTCACGAGCAGCTCGTCGTGGTCAGCGAGGTGCATGAAGCCGGCAAACTGTTTGCCCAGGCCGAGCGGGTCGATGATCGTGAACCGGCTCTGACCGGCCGGGATCCCGGTGGCGATCCGGAGCATCAGGGCCTGGATCAGGGCCGAGGCCGTCTCCTTCTCCTCAGCGGATGTCTTGATCACCAAGGACGAATCGACCGGCCAGGCGACGGTGGCCGGCTGCGACCAGGAGACCGGCCCGAAGGCGTTGAGCTCGGCCACGCCCGACACGCCCCCGGGCACCTTCTCGAGCGAGAGCGCCAGGTCGCCGAATCGCAGCCCAGGGGGAGCGTCGGCCGGCAGCGGCACCGCATCGTCAGCCAGCATCGCCCACGGCTTGAAGGCCTCGGCATCGAGCCGCGCGGCCTCCGCGTAGACGGCCGCCGTCGCCTCGCGGGCCTGCCGCCAGGCGGCTGTCATCGCGGCCAGATCGTCGGCATGCTTCCGCTCGGCGGCGGCCAGCGCCTCGTCCCGCTCCCGCTCCAGCCGGGCGACATCTGCCTCGAGGTCGGTCTCGAGGGCGGCGATCCGGGCAGGGTACTTCTCGTCCGCAGTCGCGAGGTGCTCAGCCACCTTGGCCGCCAGCTTGGCCTCCCCCTCCGCCAGCTTCGCTGCCAGGTCCGCCAGCGCCTTGTCGCGGGCTGCCTCGGCGGCCGCAAGCTCCCGCGCGAGCGTGGCCTTCCGCGCGGCATCTTCCTCCCGAAACTGGGTCTCGAGCCGCTTTGCATGCTCGGCCTTCTTCTGCCCGATCCAGTCGCGGGCGGCCGACTCCAAGGAGTTCGCCCGGGCGAGGTGGGCCTCGAGTTCCGCCAGCCGGGCTGCCAGCTCCGTTCGCTTCTCGGCCTTGTTGCCGCTCAAGAGCCCGCGAATTCCACCCGAAAGCGCGGCCTTCGCCCCCTCGTCTCCCTTGATCTCCTGGGCGATGCCCATGACGGCGTCACGGGCGGCCAGGATCGTCTCGACCGGCGTTTTCTGCTCGGCCACCGGCGACGCCTCGCCGGCCGCCGCCTTCACTCCCCAGGCGGCGAGCTGCTTGGTGGCGGCGCCGGCGGCCTCCCGCAGCTGGGCGAGCGCGGCCGCGAGCTTCTGCTCGAGGGCGGTGGCGGCCTGCTGCGGCTCCGGCGCCTTCGACTTCATCACCTCCTTGAAACGGATCTGCTCGAAGGTCTCGGTCTCGTTGAGGTCGTCGACCTTCTGGCTGCAGGCTGCCTTGATCGCCTTCGCCTTCGCCTGCCGGTAGTCGTCGAGCTTCTTCTGCTCCGCGGCGCGAAACTCCTCGGCCTGCCGCTTCACCTCGGCGTGCTTCCGCCGGGTGGCCTCGATTTCGGCGGCGTGCTTCTGCCGGGTGGCGGCCAGCGCCCGCTCGGCGGTGTCGCGGGCGGCAGCCGTGGCAGCCTCATGGGTGGCTGCGATCTCCGACTCGGCCTTCGCCCGGGCCGCCGCCTCCCGCCGGAGAATCGCCATCTGCTCGCGGAGCACGTCGGGATGGAACGCCGACGGTGGCTGGCTGCGAACCGGGGATGACTCGGCGAAGGACATGTCAGACTCGGGGGCAGTCGTGCTCACACTCGATCCTCGAGGACAGGGGCGGGAGGAAAAACAGCGACAGGAGACGAGGCAGGAAACGCGGTCGGAAGGCAGGAGCGGAGGACGGTCTCAGTAGCCGTCGCTGTCGCTGACGTCGCGGGCGGCCCGATCGAGCACTTCGGCCAGCCGCCCCAGCGCATCGAGCGTCTCCTTCACGCTCGGCAGGAGCGGCTCGACATTCTCCTTGTGGAAGGCCTTGGCCCGGCCGTCGTGCCAGGTTTCCGTAGCGGCATCCCACTTGAGATTGATCTGCTTGAGCGCGTTGGCGAGTTTCGACGCGCCGCTGGACAGGTCGCACACCCTCATGACGCCCCTCCTTCACCGGCAGCCCCGGGCTGGGCCGCCGCGGCCGGTGGCTCCTCGAGCTGCCTGGTCATGTTCGGGCCGGCCGAGCCGCCACCCGCATCGGCTCCGCCCGTGGGCGAGGCGACCTGGCGGTAGGCATCGAGCGCCCGCAGCATCTTCTCGAGTTGGGCCATCGCCCGGGGGCAGTCGACGTCGATCACATCCCGAAACCTGACCAGCCGCACCCCCGTCTCACGAAACTGCTGCTGCACGATCGGCGTCCAGCGGCGGACCGCCTCGGCCTTGGCCTCTGCCCGGGCGAGCTTCTGCCGGGCCTTCTCCAGGGCCTTTTTCTCCTCGATGCACGACGGGGTCGTGTCGCCCACCTTCTTGAACGTCCGGCAGTGCTCCAGGTCTTTGATGGCCTTGTTGACCACCTCGTTGGCCTTGCGAATCTCCGTCTTCCAGTAGGCGGCCTGATCGACGCAGATCCAGTCGACCGCCCGCTGGCCCTGGATCTCGATCTCAGCCAGGGCCTGCCCCGACTCGTGGGCGAATGCGGCGAATGCCGTCCGCACGAAGGCGAGTGTCTCGATCGATTTGACGTCGGCCTGGTCCGCCATGACTCGGTCTCCCCTGTCGGCCCCGCCCGCCCGGGGCGATGTCGCTTACCGCTGCTGGAGGTATTCCTCGACCCGCTCCGCCTTGCGGATCAGGTAGGGCACGTACTCGCCGGTCGACTCGGCAAACCGCTTGAAGGTCGAAAGCTGGGCCTCGAATTCCTCGGCGAACTTCTGCTGCTCCTGGTCGCGCCAGGTGGCGCCGAGGGCGGCCAACTGCCGCTGCACCATCTGCATGTGGGCCAGCACCTCCTCGCTGAAGGTCCGCAGGCTGCCGGCGAAGCGGCGAAGCTCGGCTGGATCGACGATTGCCTGTCCCATGATTCGCTGCCCCTCGTGGCCCAGTTGAACAACAGCCGGTATCCTACCCCGAAATCGGTTGCCGTGGACATGGGGCGGCGCGCGGCCCCAGGCCGGCGTGCCACCGGCTTCACCCGCTGCCAGATCCTCCCGCCCGCCTTTCCCCCGCACGAGTTTCGTCATGTCACGGCCCGCCCACGCTCACGGACATCAAGCCTCGCCCCACGACGCGGTCGAGACCTCCATCCAGCCTGCCTCCGGCTGGCATGTGACCCATTCCTTCTACCGCTTCGATCGCAAGGTCCTCGCGGCCATGCCGGCCGTGGCCCGCGCCGCCGGCCGCGCGGCCTTCACCGCCGCCCTCGACCCGTCGGCGGCCGACGCTCCCACGCGGCTCCAGAGCTGGATCGTCTCCGGCCACAAGGCCGACTTCGGCCTGATGGTGCTCGATCCCTCGCCGCTCGCCGTCGACGCCCTCCACCAGAAGCTGCTCGCGGGCCCGCTCGGCCCGGCGATCCAGCCGACCTATTCATTCGTCGGCCTGACGGAGGTCAGCGAATACGTACCCACGGTCGAGCAGTACGGCCAACGGCTCATCGAAGAGGGGGAGACGGCCGACAGCCCGGCCTGGAAGGCCAAGGTGCAGGGCTACGCGGCCCGCGAAGACATGATGCGAAAGGCCAGGCTCGAGCCCGACTTTCCCGCCTGGCCCAACGCCTGCTTCTATCCGATGAACAAGAAGCGGAAGGTGGGCGAGAACTGGTTCACGCTGCCGTTTGCCGAACGGAGCCGGCTGATGGCCGAGCACGGGCGGACGGGCATGACCTTCGGCGGACGGGTGAGCCAGCTGATTACCGTGTCGGTCGGCCTCGACGACTGGGAGTGGGGCGTGACCCTCTGGGCCCGGCGGCCCGACTACCTCAAGGAGATCGTCTACACGATGCGGTTCGACGAGGCGAGCGCCCGCTACGCCGAGTTCGGCCCCTTCTACACCGGCTACGTCTCCAGCCCCGCCGAGATCCTGGCGCACTGCCAGGCCTGATGACGGCTGCCTGCTGGAGGCGGGCATCACTCGGCGGCGGAGAAGACGAGCTCCACGGCGGTGCCCCGGGGCGGAACCCGGCCGACGAAGGCCTCGAACAGAAGGGCCTCGTTCGACTCGCTGCTTTCGATCGGCAGGTCGAGCATCGCCGTGGGAAAGTTCGAGACGCAGATCATGTCGCCGCCGTCGGCCTGGTAGTGGTCTTTGCCGTCGGCGGGGTCCCGCCAGAATCCGCTTCCGGCAAACAC
>JBJOHE010000442.1:0-7871 GCA_046047895.1 Planctomycetota bacterium
TCGAGACGGATCAGGCAGCAGCCCGTCGCCGGCGGATCACCTGGAAGGCACCCGCACCAACGGCCAGCAGTGCGAAGCTCGCCGGCTCCGGCACGGTGGCCACGAATCCCTGGATGCCCTGGTTGGTGGACATCGCGTAGAGGACGTACTGGTCGCCACCGAGCGACGGCCCCCAGCCGATCCCGCCCGTGCCGTTCGCGTTTGCGGACAACGCTCCCGTGGTGTTGTTCCCGGTGAACAGCGACACGGGATTCAGCGGATCCTGGATGTTGTAGACCGACACGTTCGAACTGTTTGTGTCGATCGTTGCCATGTAGGCGATGCCCGCGTGATTCAGGTAGGCAACGGGCCGCTGCGCGGCACTGATCGTGCCGGCTTGAACCGTGGGAGAGCTACTGAAGTCGGTCGTGTAAAGTTCGGTGCCCTGCGTACCGATGAGCGAGGTCGAGTCGATGAACGACAGGCCAAGCCGATAGCCATTGGAGGCCGTGGCGGTGCCGGGAACAGCCGTGTAGGTGGTCTGCGTGTTGGTTCCATTGACAGTCCCGACGGAGAAGGTGCTATTCGTTCCGGCGGCACTATTCGAGCCAGAAGAGGCCCATTTCACGGCTGACCCCGAACCGGTAGCGGCAAACACGTCACCGACTCGGTTGACGCCACCCCACGAAGGGTCGCTCATCGCCAAGCTGAAAGACGTCGTGGCAGGCGTCGTGAAATCTGAATCACTGGCCCATGAGTAGACTTTGAAGGTGCTGGCCGTGCTTGTGACCAGGTTCCCCACGTGAATGCTGCCGTCAGTGCCCGCTCCAGCACCATTCACCACGAACGTGCCGCCTGCGTAGCCGCCAACGGGCGGGGTGAGCGTGCCGGTCACCGCCCCGGTGGTGCCATCGAGCACGTAGGCGTTGTTGCCGAGCGTGGAATCCCGGTCGACGAGCACGATGTTGCCCGTGGTGGGAACGACCGCCATTCCGCGTTGGCTGTTCGATGTGTCGAGTTGGGGGATCGCGCCCGGAGCCAGCCAGCCGCCCGTGCCGAAGCCGGACAAGGGGGCGAGTTGGGCTTGAGCGGACGTGGCGGTGACTGCAATGGCACAGATGGCCAGGACGAGAGAAGAGAGGCGGCGCATGGTCAGCTCCTTGGCTTGCCAGGACGAGAAACGAACGAAAAGACGATGAGGCCGCGGCGGTGACGGGCTGCACCGCCTCACCGCGACGTATGGCAGGAGATGCAAACGGCGAGCCAAAGCCAAAAAAAATCCGACTCTCCGGTAGACCGAGACGAATACTCGTTTTTTCTCGGATGAAATCCGGTTTCCCGCCGGAGATCCTCCCATCAGGGGACGCTGGGGCCGTTCACCATGCCTGTGAAAGCCGGTACCCTGAGCCGGTGACTTTCATTCACCGATTGAGTGAATCGAATTCACACAGGGTGTGAATGCCCGAAAGCTATCGCGACACCATTCACTCGGCCGAGATGGCTTCGAGCAGGTCGAGCCGCACGGCCCGGCGGGCCGGCAGCCAGGCCGCCAGGGCCGTCACCGCCACGGCGGCGAATAGATTCGTGATCACGACGCCGGGCCTTAGCGTGACGGTGATCGGGTGACCCAGCAGCGGCTGGCTTGCCAACTGGATGAAGAGGGCTGTGACGAGTCCGGCGGCCAGGCCAATCAGGCCTCCCGCCGCCCCCAGGAGCACGCTCTCGAGCACCACCATCCGCGTCACCTGGCCGCGAGTCATGCCCACAGCACGGAGCAGGCCGAGGGTCCGTTTTTTCTCCAGCACGTTCATTGTGACGGTGTTCGCGACGCCGAGGCTGCCCACCACGAAGCCCAGCCCCAGGATCGCCCAGAGCGAGTTCACCACCCCGCCCACGATTCGATCGACAAACTGCTGCACCTCGCCGAACGAGCGGAGAATCATCGCATGGTCGGCGACGATTCGCTCCAGGGGTTCCCGCAGGCCGGCCGACCGGCCTGGCTCGGCGGTCACGAGCAGGATGTCGGCCGACCGCATCCCGAACAGCCTCCGGCCAGTCTCGCGACGAACGTGAAGGGAGGCACCGCCGCTCGTGTAGTCGACGACGAGGGCGGCAATCTTCACTGGCACCGTGCGGCCGAACACCTCCACCGGCACCTCGTCGCCCGCCTTGATGCCGGTGCGGCGGGCGAGCACCGTGCCGGCGACCGCCTCGCCGCGGTCGAGGGCGGCCCGGAGTTCGGCATCGGTCGCGTCCACCGGCAGGAGTGGCAGCGGCTGATCGGCCGGCACATCACGGGCCACGATCACACAGGCTCCGCCTGCCACCCGGCCGGTCGTCACTCCCAGGCCCTCCACCGAGGCCACGCCGGGCAACTCCCGCACCTGCTCCTCCACCTCCTGGGAATCGAGCGACTGGGCCTCCGCCACCCCCTGGAGCATCCCGGCGTGGGAGAGCACCCAATCCGCCCGCATCATCCGGCCGTACCAGCCGAGCACGTCATCGACGTTGTCGCGGATCGCATGGCCGAGACCGATGCCGTTGCTCACCGCCACGATCAACACGCCTGTCGTAAGGGCGGTGCGGACGGGCTGGCGGAGGATTTGTTCGATTGCGAGGGTGCCTTCGATCCGGAGCGAGTGGGGAATGAGGAGCCCGAGGAAGCGGACGATCGGCGGCAGCAGAATCGGGGTGGTCGCCACGAACGCCAACAGGAGCGTGATCCCGCCGGGCACGGTCATCCGCGGAGGGAAGATTCCTAGGATCACGAGCCCCTGATTCACGATCGCCACTGCCGTGAACCCGAGCACCAAGAGGATGAACCTCAGCGGCACGCCCTGCGGGGGCGGCGCGGGGGCGGCGGCGAGGCCCTCGAGGAGGTCGACCGAGGTCGCCTCCCGGGCCGGCCACCAGGCCGCTGCCACCGCCACAAGAAACCCCAGGAGCACAGCCGCCGGCAGGATCCAGGGCTCAACCGCGAAGCCGAGGGCCGGAGCCTGGAGCGCCCGGGCGATGCCGGCCGAAATGGGCCCGGCCGCGGCCAGGCCGGCCGCGGCCCCGGCTAGCCCGCCGACGGCCCCGAGGATCGCCGCCTCGGTGGTCACAAACCGCCGCACCTGCTTTGCCGTCGCCCCGAGCAGCCGGAGCAGGGAAAAGCCCCGCCGCCGTTCGGTCACGTTCATCAGCATCGCGTTGCCCACGATGAAGAAGGCCATCGCCACCGTCAGGCCGGTCACGAAATCAAGGCCGAGATTGGCGGCGTGGAGCACGTCTTCGGCCATGCTTGCCCGGCCGGCAGGTATCTCCGCCATCAGGTCGGCCGGGAGCCGCGCGGCGATCGCATCCTGGAGCTTCGGCCGCGAGGCTTCTGGGGCCGCGACCACCCGCACCCGATCGACAAGCGCCGTTGCCAGCGACATCTCGCCCAGAACCTGCACGTCGAACACGACGTCGGCCCCCTCGGCAAACCATCCGGCCGAGCCTGGCTTCACCAGGCCGCTCACCCGCATTCGCCTGGGAATCAGCCGGCGGCGGGCCGGCACGAGCACTTCGTCGCCCACTCCGAGGCCCAGGCTGCGGGCCACCGCGGCGTCGAGCAGGAGTTCGTCTTCGTCGCGACAGGGCTCCCCGGCCTCGAGTTCCAAGAGGCCGAGCCGCACGAGCGACTCGGCATCGACCCCGACGGCCAGCTGCGTGATTCGAGTGCCGTCTTCGAGCAGAAGCCGCGCGGGCCGGTAGATGAGCGGCACCGCGGCCCGTACGCCGGGTATGTCGGCGAGGGCCGGCATCTCATCGATTTCGAATCGGCCGCCGCCCCGGGCCGAAACATCCACCACGGGCAAGCCGTCGAGCGCCTCGGCCAGCCGGCCGTAGCCTGCCCGCGAGGCGTCGGCCGAGATCCAGGTGGCCACCACCGCCGCCACCGCCACCGCCACGCTCGCGGCCGTCGCCAGCGCGCGGCCCGGCCGGTTTCGCCATTGCCGGAGGAGGAGCTGACCGAGCCTCATGGCGTGGCCGCCGTGAGCCCGCCCGCAACGATCTCCACGATCCGGCCGTCTTTCATCCGCACGATCCGGCCGGCGGCCGCCGCGATGCCAGGATCATGGGTGACGAGGATCACCGTTTGCCCGCGGTCGCGAACGAGCCGTTGCAGAAGGGCGAGCACGTTGGCGGAGTTGGCCGAGTCGAGGGCCCCGGTCGGCTCGTCGGCCAGGAGGATCGCCGGGGCCGTGACAAGCGCCCGGGCGATCGCCCCCCGCTGCTGCTCGCCACCGGAGAGGGCATCCGGTCGGTGGCCACACCGGTGCGACATGCCGACCGCCGCGAGGGCCTCACGGGCGGCCCCGGTGCATCGGCCGGCCGGGGCACCGTCGAGCACGAGCGGGAGGGCGACGTTCTCCTCGAGCGAGAGTTCCGGCAGGAGGTTGTATCGCTGGAAGACGAAGCCGATCCGCCGGCGGCGGATCGCTGCCAGGCCATCATCATCGAGGGCGGCGAGGTCGGTGCCCTCGAGCAACACGCGGCCAGCGGAGGGCCGGGTGATGCCGCCGATCATGTGGAGCAGGGTGCTCTTCCCGGAGCCTGAGGCCCCGGTGATGGCGACGAATTCCCCCTCCGCCACATCGAAGTCCACTGCCTGCACGGCCGCCACACCGGGGGTGCCGGCGGCGGTGGCAAACGTCTTTTCGAGCCTCTCGGCACGGACGATCGGGAGGGGCGAGGGGGCCGGAGTCATGCTGGCCCGATTCTATCCCCTGGGGCCCAACTCGTCGCGCATTCGCCGGTTCTGGCCGGGAGCGTCAATCGGCCGGTTGGGCGATCGCCAGCGGAAGCGTGGCCTCAGCCACTCCGCCGGCGAGCGTGTCGGTGACGGCGATGCCGAGGCGACAGTCGCCGGGCGGAGCCGACTCCGGGATCCGGACGACGTAGCGAGCGAAGTAATCGTGCCGTCGGGCCCGGCAGGTTTCGGCGATCGGCTCGAAGCTCCAGTCATGCACGGTTGAGCCGTCCGCCGCCGTCAGCCGCAGGCTCGTGTCGATGCAGGTGGTGTGACCGGCCGGAGATTGGCCGGCCGAGAGCCCGTCGAGCTCAAAGTAGACGATCACCTCTTGGCCGGGCCGGAAGTGATCTTGGGCGAAGCGATCGACCACGCCCCAGGCCTGCACGCGGGTGGCGAAGCAGGCGTTGCGGACGGCGAGGCCGTTGGCGGCGACGGGTTCCACGCCGGCTGGCGGCGACGCGGTCGGAGGTTCTGCCAGGGAGCCGGATTCGTCGCCGGCCGCCGGCTGGGGCTCGACCGGTTCCGGCGGGACTTGCGCCGGCGGTGTGGCAGCGACCTCGGATGCGAGTGGAGCCGCGGGTGGAGCCGATGCATCCTCGCTGGCCTGAACCACCGGCTCGGAAACCTTGGCTGCCGGCTCGGGAGCCTCAGGCACTTCGCCGCGAGCTCCGGCAGTCGGTTCGGCGGAGAAGCCGGCATCTAGATCGGCCTTGGCGACCACATGGGGCTCGGGGGCCGGCGGTTCATCGGCCGCTGCCTCCGCCGCCGTCGACAGATCAGATGGCAGGCTCGCCGTCTCTCCGAGCGACTCGGCGAAGGCATCGACCACCGCCGGCCAATCCTCTTGGCTCGTCCGCTCGAGGGTTTCAATCAGGGTGGCGCGGGTAGCCTCGTCGAGGTCGCCGAGGCGGGAGAGCCTGCTGGCAGCCTCTTCGATCGCGGCTTTTCGCCGGTCTTCGTCGGCCGCGGCCAGCGCCGCTTCGTCGATCTCAGGTTCGACAGGCCCGTCGGCCTCGGTTTGTGCGGCGTGTTCCGTGGTCTCCCAGAACGCGTCACGCAGATAGGCGGAACTGATCACCGACGTGCAGCCGGTTCCGCAGCAGGCTGCGAGACACGCAATGATGAGCGGAAGGCTGCGGAGGGAGCGTGCGGTGGCGGTCATGCGATTTGCCGACGGCGGGAAAGCGGCCCGTGTTCGGGCGGGCTCTGGAATTCCGGCGGGGAGCGTAGGCAGAGCCGGGCGTTCACGGCAAGGGCAACCGGCCGGGGGCCAGTGGCTCGAAAACCACCCTCTCCTGCTAAACTCCCGCAGTCGCCCTTCCCTGCCGGCGGTTCGTCCGCCGTCCCTCCCCACCGGGTTTGCCCATGGCTACGGCCACGTTCGCTCAGGATGCTGTCCCGGCGGTCTGGCCGCACCGCCACCTTCTCGATCTCGAACGGCTCACGCCCACCGAGATCCGCCTCCTCCTCGACACGGCGGCCCTCTTCAAAGAGGCCACCGATGGCTGCCGGCAGAAACTCTCGGTGCTCGCCGGCACGACGGTCGTGACCCTGTTCTTCGAGAACTCCACCCGCACGCGGACAAGCTTCTCGCTGGCCGCCCGCCGGCTGGGCGCCGATGTGATCGACTTCTCGGCGTCGGGCAGCAGCCTCTCGAAGGGCGAATCCTTCATCGACACCGCCCGCAACCTGGAAGCGATGGGCGTGCATGCCGTCGTGGTTCGCCATAAGACGCCGGGCACGCCCCACCTGCTCTCCCAGCACCTCTCGGTGGGCGTGATCAACGCAGGCGACGGGCCCCATGAGCATCCCACCCAGGGATTGCTTGACATCTTCTCGATCCGGGAGCGGCTCGGCGACCTCTCCGGCGTGACGGTGGGTCTCGTAGGCGACATCGCCCACAGCCGTACCGCCCGGTCGAATCTCTGGGGCCTCGTCAAGCTCGGGGCGAAGGTGATCGTCTGCGGGCCGCCCACGCTCGTCTCAGACCGCTGGCGGGAACTCGGCGTCGAGGTGTCGCACGATCTCGACGCGATCATTCCCCGCTGCGACGTGCTCAACCTGCTACGGATCCAGTTTGAGCGGCAGAACACGCGGCCGTTTCCTTCGGTGCGAGAATACGCCCACCTCTACGCCATGACCCGTGATCGGCTCAAGCGGGCCAAGAAAGAACTCCTCATCCTGGCCCCGGGGCCGATCAATCGCGGCGTCGAGGTGACGGCCGAGGTTGCCGACTGCCCGCAGTCGCTGATTCTCGATCAGGTCACCAACGGGCTGGCGGTGCGGATGGGGGTGCTCTGGCTCACCTGCGGACCGCGGGATTCCGCGGCCACCCCCGGAGGGCTTTCCTGATGGCCACGCTCTTGATTCGCGGCGGGCGGGTGATCGACCCCGCGCAGGGCATCGACCGGATCGACGACGTGCTCGTTCGCGACGGGCTCGTCGTGGCAGTGGGGCAGTCGGGCACCCAGCCGGTGGGCCGGGTCGACGAGACGATCGACGCGGCTGGGCTGATCGTGACTCCCGGCCTGATCGACATGCACGTCCATCTTCGCGAGCCGGGCCGCGAGGAAGACGAGACGATCGAGACTGGCACGCGGGCCGCCCTCGCCGGCGGCTTCACGAGCGTGGCCTGCATCCCCAACACCGAGCCGCCGATCGACTCGCAGGCGGCCGTCGAGTTCATCCACCAGAAGGCCGCCCGGGCGGACACCTGCAACGTGTTCGTGGTCGCCTGTGCGAGCAAGAACCGCGAAGGCAAGGAGCTGGCGGAGATCGGCCAGCTCGTCGAGGCTGGGGCGGTGGCCTTCAGCGACGATGGCTCGCCGGTGCAAGACGCCGAACTGATGCGGCGGGTGTTCGAATACTGCCGAATGTTCGACAAGCCCTTCCTGGCCCACGAGGAGGTGCTCGAGCTGACCGCCGGGGGTGTGATGCACGAGGGGCTCGTCTCGCTCGTGCTCGGCCTCAAGGGAATGCCGGCCGCCGGCGAAGAGGTGCTGATCGGTCGCGACATCGGAGACGATACCGCCTACGATGCCTCCACGATGGTTGGCGGCAACGGAACAGCGCGAGGTGTGCAGATCGCCGGCAAGAACGCTGCGGGAACTGC
>JBJOHE010000443.1:0-3453 GCA_046047895.1 Planctomycetota bacterium
CACGATCGCGGTGCTGGCGGCCACGTTGCCGTAGGGCCCCGCAGAGTGCCGCCAGAATTCATCCCAGTCCCGCTGCTCGCCCCCGCTCTCCACGAGATCGCCGGGCAGCGCGATCATGGTCGCCCGGCCCGCGGCCTGAGCCTCGGCCGCCCGCGCCGTCACAAGCGCGAGGTTCTGCGTGTAGCCGACCGTTTGCGTGGCCGGATAGAGCCCGCCGACCCAGGCTGGCCGACCCGCGGCCACCGGCGCCGACCAACTCACGCGGGAGCTTGCCGATTCGGGCTCGGTCTCGGTGTCGGAGTAGACAAACAGCCGCACGCCGCTGCCCGGGGCCAGCCCCGTCGTCGCAGCCGAGGCCACGGGCGTGACCACGCTTCCGCCCTCGGTGGTGGCGCCCTGGCTCACCGCATAGGGATAAGCCGCGTTCGGCGTTAGCCCGGTCACCCGCACCGAATGCAGCCAGGGCAGGCCCGAGAGCCGGTCGCCCACCGGCTCGGCCGCCTGGTATTCGAGCGTGGTGGTGAGCGTGGGTGACGACAGAAACGACCGGCCGTCGATCGAGAGCGAGCCAGGATCGGCTGCGTCGCTCAGCCAGCGGATCGTCACGGCGTCGCTGGTGGGATTCTGCAGGTAGGGCGTGACGCGGAAATCGGCGGCCAACGCCTGGCTCGCGGCCAGCACCGCGCCGGCGACTGCCCTCGCCACGAGTCCTCGCATCATCCGCACCATGTGCGATCCCATGTGTCGCGCCCCGCTCGTGTCGATCCACTCTACAGGCAGCTACCGCCACCGGGGAGCCGCCGACGGAGGAAGTTCATCCGTTCCTCGATCGGCAGGGCCAGGCGGCGACGGATAAGTTCCTCAAGCTGCCGCGCTGATTCCGCCTTCAGCGCGGCGAGGGTTTCCTCCCGAGTCGCGGGCCTGCGGCAGGGCGGCTTGGCTGGCCGAGTTTGCTTGGGCTTGCGGCGGGCGGGCATCGGCTACTTTCTTCGCTTCGGAGATGACCGGCCTTGTGGTGGCGTTCCGGTATCGACCGCCCGTGCTGCTATCACAGGCGTCAGGCGACCAGTCGGTTTGCTGTCAAAATTCGCAAACAAGAAGCCCGCATCAAAGCGACCTCCGCGCAGGCCTCTCCCGCGGCCGTGTCGGCCGGAAGGGCATCGAAGAGGTCCGGGAGTTCGACGCCCCGGCTCATGACCTCCTCCACCTCGGGGAGGTTGAGGGTCCGCCGCGTGAAAAGGCAATTGGCGGCATTGAAGAAATGCGATCGAGCGGATTCAGGGCTGAGTGCCCCTGCCTCGATCGCATCGAGCACACCAAGTGCAAGCAGGGCGAACACCTCCGCACGCCGATCCTCCGGACCGGCAGCCTCGGGAAGAAGCGAGTCAAGGGAGAGTGGGGAGCCGGTCATGAGGCGCGATCCTCGTTGTGTGCTGGCAAGACCTTCACTCCGGCTACGGAGCCTGACTCATGCTCAGGGTAGTGTACCTCTCCCACCGCACCGAGCTTGATGACTTTTTGCCACCGGCCGGGCTTCAGCGTCCGGAGATAAGCACGAAGCACACGGTTGCGAACCGGGTATTTGACCGCTCCCTGCCGATGCGGCACCCATGCTTCGGGAACCACGCCTGAATCCCGGATCGAGTCGTAGATGTGAAGGGGCAAGGCAGCAGCTCCCGGCAAGCACTAAAAAGTGTACGCCCGTACACTTTTTGTCAACAGGGCCGGGCTCACACGCCGGGCGCGATGCGGGGGGCGGAGCGGCCGGGCACGCCGTAGACGAGCGAGTCGGCGGGCACCGGAGAGAGGGCGCAGGAGTTGGCGGAGATGACCACGCGGTCGCCGACGGTGATCCGCGGGCCGACGGTGGCGTGGAGGCCGAGGAACACGTCGGCGCCGATGGCCGCCGAGCCACCGAGCGTGGCGTAGGGCGAGAGCACGGAGTAGTCGCCAACGGTGGCGTCGTGGCCGAGGCTCGTGTGGTAGTTGAGCAGGGCGAAGTCACCGACTCGCGTGTTTACGCTCACGACCGCATGGGGGCAAATCACCGTGCCCGCGCCGACTCGGGCCGTCGCCGCGATCACCGCCGTCGGGTGCACGAGCGTGAGGAAGCGGCCGCCGCGGGCGAGCAGCGTCTCGGCCACCCGGCGGCGGATGCGGGGGATGCCGATCCCGAGGAGCAGGCCGTCGCCAGCCGCGGGCTCGAAGTCGCTTGGGCGGCCGACGATCGGCAGCGGGCAGCCGGTGCCGGCGAGGGCATCGGCGTCTTCCGAGAGCATGCCGGCGACGAGTTCCGCCCGGTCGGGCCAGGCCTGCTGGGCCCATTCAGCCACCTCGCGACCGAAGCCACCGGCCCCCACGATCAGGATGCGGCGGCAGTCGGCGGGTGGCTGGGGATGGCTCGTCATCAAGTCCTCGTTCTTTCAGTGTGCCTCGCGGAAGAGGCGGCGTCACGGGGTGGATGAATAAAAGCCCCAGACGCGAGTCCGGGGCCTCCGGGCCCTTGGGCGAGACCGGCAAAGATGACCGACCGGCGACCGACGCAACCTCCGATCACTCACCGTCGGCTTCGCGGATGAGCGGTTCGAGCCCTCCGAGGCGATACCGGCGGCACACGGTGCGGATCTGATCGCGGTCAGCCGCGGGATTTCGCCGCAAGACTTCGACAATGTCCGCCTTCGACTTCATCCCTCCAGCGTAGAGCTTGAGGCCAATGAGGTGCGGAAGCGGCATGATCCGGAGACCGCCGTCCCGCGTCCACAGACAGGCCTCGGAAAGGCCGCTGTCGATGATCGCGGGAAACCGCTCGCCGAAGTTGACGATCTGGACGAGCCCGAAAGGGCCGCTGACGTCGATGACGCCGCCGAGCGGGTCCTGGCCATCCGGCTCGCGACAGGCCACCTCGAATCCGGCAATTCGCAGGGCCTCGCTCACCGCCTGGAGATCCCGGATCGGCACATTCACGGCCAGATCGATGTCTTCCGTGTATCGCACGTAGCGGTGGGCTGCCAAAGCGGCCGCCCCGATCACCACGACCTCGATGCCCTCCGAGGCGAGGAGCGAAGCGATCCGTTCCGTCGTTTCAAGCAGGCCGGGGCGGCGCGACATCACGTTCGTCCGGTCCGGGGTGCGGCAGCAGTTCGGCAAATCGTTGCTTCAGGCTGAGCGCGAGTTCAATCCGCTCTTCCACCGACAACCGCTCGATCCGCTCCCGCTCATAGCTGCGGGATTGGTCGATACAACGGCTCCGCCGCGGGTGGTGGCTGGATCGTGGTGAGGTCGCCATGCCCTGATCATACCTCGACGCGCGGCGGCGGGATGATCCTGCCCCGCAGGAGCCTCACTGCCCGGTGATTCTCAGCGGCCGCCGTCGACGCCGATCGTCTGGCCGGTCACAAACACGGCCTGCGGGCCGGTGAGAAACTCGATCGCGCCCACCACATCGGCCGCCTG
>JBJOHE010000444.1:0-8290 GCA_046047895.1 Planctomycetota bacterium
ATTCTTCTGCCGCTGGTGGCGCTCGTGATGCTGGCGATCGTGCTGGTCGCCCCGCGGCGAGCGCTGACCACTGAGGCAGTCATTCGGCTTCTGGTCGGGGGCACCCTCACGGCAGCGATCATGACGACCTCGCATCCCGCGGCCCTGGTCGTGCTCTGGGTGCTCTCGCTTCTGCCCACCTGGCTTTCCACGCGGGCCACGCCGGGTGGCCGACCGACCGCCCGCGCCTTTGCGATTGCGATGACTGCCGGGAGCCTCGTCTTCGCGGCCGGCGTGGGACTGATGGTGATCGATCCCCCGTGGGCCGCCGGGGCCGGCGCGACAGGCGCGGCTGGCGGCTGGCTGGTGGCGTTGGCGGTGATGATTCGCAAGGGCATCGCTCCCTTCCACTCCTGGTATCCGGCGCTGTTCACGGCGGCGCCGATGTCAGCGGCGCTGGCCGCCACGATGCCGCAGGTGGCCTCCTACGCCGCGATCCGGCTGCTCGTCGGCCACGCCGAGGGCGTACGGCTGGAGTTGATCGTGCTTTCGCAGGCGGCGATCGTGACGGCGACCTACGGGGCCGCCCTGGCGATGGTCCAGCGAGACGTCCGCGGCCTGGTGGGCATGCTCGCGCTCAGCCAGTCGGCCATGGTCCTGGCCGGGCTCTCGGGCAGCCTGGCGATGGAACTCTGCGGGGCGCTTGCGATCTGGATCTCGAGCGGTCTGGCCCTCACGGGCATCGGCCTGGTGGCCTGGGCCCTGGAAAGCCGGGCCGGCAAACTCGAGCTCGACACCCCCCAGGGACGGTTCGCCGACGCCCCGGCCCTGGCTGCGTTCTTCCTGCTCTTCGGTCTGGCCAGCCTCGGGTTTCCCGGCACGCTCTCGTTCGTGGCCGACGACCTGATCGTGGCCGGCAGTCTGGGCGACCAGCCGCATGCCGGGGTGCTCGTGATCGTGGCCACCGTGTTTTCGGCGATCGCCGTGGTCCGCGGCTGGTTCCGAATCTTTGGCGGCCCGGCGGCCGCCGACGCTCCGCGGCACCAGGTGCTCCGCCGGGAACGCATTCCCCTGATCGTGATCCTGGCGGTGCTGTTCGGACTCGGCCTCTGGCCCGGTCCGCTCGTGCAGTCGCTCGAACGGGTCGCGGAATCCCTGCTTCTCTCCCGGCGGCCTACAGCCGCCGCCTCCCATCCAGGAGTCCAGCCATGACTGGCGCGACCGCCCCCGCCCCCGCTGCTCATCCCGGCGCCGACGGTGACACGCCCCGCGGCGATGCCGCCGGCTTCGTACAGTATTTCCGGGCTGATCTCACGAGTGGATTTCTCGTGTTCCTGATCGCCCTGCCGCTCTGCCTCGGCATCTCGCTGGCCAGCGGCTTCCCGCCCGTCGCCGGTGTGTTCACGGCTGCGATCGGCGGCATTCTCACGACCTTCCTCAGTAACTCCGAACTGACGATCAAGGGTCCGGCGGCCGGCCTGATCGTGATCGTGCTCGGGGCGATGCAGTCGTTTGGATTCACCGCTGGAGCCGACCCAGCAGCCGACCATGCCGCCTACCGGATGACGATCGCGGTGGGCTGTGTGGCTGCGCTGGTGCAGGTGGCGTTTGGTCTGCTGCGAATGGGCCGGGTCAGCGAACTGTTCCCCACAGCCGTCGTGCACGGAATGCTCGCGGCCATCGGGATCATCATCGTGCTCAAGCAGCTGCCGGTGGTGTTCGGCCAGAAGGCCCCCGGCGAACCGCTCGAAGTGCTCCAGGAGCTGCCCGACAAGCTGATCCACCTCAATCCTGCGATCACCGTGATCGGCGTGGTGAGCCTTCTGATCTTGTTCGGCTGGCCGCTGATTCGCGGCCGACTCAAGCCCGGCTGGCTGCGGCAGATCCCCGCTCAGCTGCTGGTGCTGGCGGCCGCAGTGCCGCTGGGCATCTGGTTCGACCTGGCCCATGAGCACTACTACCGGTTTGCCGGCCACGACTACTCGCTCGGCGAGTCGTTCCTCGTGAATGTGCCGGCGAACCTGCTGGCGGCCGTGACCTTCCCTGACTTCTCGGTCTTCACCTCACCCAAGACCCACCTGGTTGCGGTCTGGTGGGTGGTGATGTTCGCGCTGGTCGGCAGCGTCGAGTCGTTGCTCTCTGCCAAGGCGATCGACCTGCTCGATCCCTGGAAGCGGAAGACCGACATGAACCGTGACCTGCTCGCCGTGGGTGTCGCCAACGTCGCGGTGGCGGCGGTCGGAGGCCTGCCGGTGATCTCCGAAATCGTCCGGAGCAAGGCAAACATCGACAACGGCGCCCGCACCCGGTTCGCGGATCTCTGGCATGGGGTGTTTCTGCTCGCATTCGTGGCGCTGGTGCCGGGCCTGATCCACATGATTCCGCTTTCGGCCCTGGCGGCGATGCTCGTCTACACCGGCTACCGGCTCGCCTCGCCGCGAGAGTTCGTCAATGTGTTCCGGATCGGCTCGGAGCAGCTGCTTCTGTTCGTGGTCACGATCGTCAGCGTGCTGGCGACCGATCTCCTGGTCGGCGTGGCGATCGGGATCGCACTGAAGTTCGTGATCCACGCGGTCAACGGCGTGCCGCTCCATTCATTCTTCAAGCCGTTTCTGCAGGTGACCACGCTCGACGATCAGACCGTGCAGATCGATGCGGCCGGCTCGGCCGTGTTCAGCAACTGGCTCCCGTTCCGGCGGCAGATCACGCAGCTTGGTCTCGTGCAGGGCAACGACGTGGTCGTCAACCTGGCCGGCACCAGGCTCGTGGACCACAGCGTGATGGAGAAGCTCGAGGAACTGACCCATGATTTTGAGCGGGCCGGCCGCCGGCTCGAGGTCGTGGGCCTCGAGGCCCACCGCGGGCTCTCAGCCCATCCCCATGCCACCCGTCGCCGGGTGATGACCCGGTTGCGGCGGGTCACGGTCGTGATCGAGGCAGCCGCCGAGGAGCTGCTGGTGCAGCGGATCCGTGAGTTGGGTGCCTCGGGCTACACCGTGATCCCGTGCCACGGCGGCGGCCGCCGGGAACACGACCACCGCGAGCCCTTCGTGCGGGTCGAGGCGATCGTGCCGGAGGCCGTCGCCGCGGCGATCCTCGACGCGGTACGGGTCGATTTCCCACCCCCGCGGCGGGTCACGGCCTGCGTCGAGACCGTCGAAGTGCTCCTCCCCGACGCGTTCTGAAATCATGGCTTCGCGGCGACAACGTCGGCCGGGAGGCCGGCGACGGTCTCGGGGACGACCCAGGCGGCGCCGCTGGTCACGTCGTAAAGCATGCCCACGATGCCCAGGCGGCCCTCCTGGATCAGCGCCTCGATCGCCTGGCTGCGGCGGCGGATCTCGGCCACCACTCGGGCGACGTTGCGGGCGGCGACCTCGTCGGCCACTTCATACCGGCGCTCGGCCGGGGCGTCGGCGGGAAGGCTGCAATCGACCGGCTGCACGGCCCGGCCGATGTATTCCATGATCGGCGCCAGGTGGACGCAGTCGGGGGCCACCTCCACGTCGGGCTTGCAGGTGGCCTGCACCGCGGCGTTGACCGCGCCGCAGCGGGTGTGGCCAAGCACCACCACGAGCTTGGCCCCCGCCACGGCGCAGGCAAACTCGATGCTGCCGAGCACCTCGATCGTGGCCACGTTACCCGCCACCCGCACGCTGAAGATGTCCCCCAGGCCGAGGTCGAAGAGCAACTCAGCCGGTGACCGGGAGTCGATGCAGGAGAGCACCGCCGCGATCGGGTGTTGGCCCACGGCCGTGGCCACCATCTGCCGGCCGAGATCCCGCTTCATCGTCTTGCCGGTGCGAAACCGCTCGTTGCCCGCCCGGAGATACTCGAAGGCCCGAGCCGGGGTGAGATCCTGCTGGAGTTCACGGCTCGCGAAGTCGACGAACTTGATGTCATCCTCGATCTCGTATTTCGGCCGGAAGCCCTTGGTGCTGATCTCCACCCCGCGGGCTGGGCCGATCGAGTCGCGGTATTCGCGGACGGTCTCGAGGATGTCGGGGTCGATGTAGACGGAACTCGAGGCGTCGAGGAGCACGTGCCGGCCTTCGGGCATGCTGTCGAGCACCCGGCGGAGTTCCGAGCGATTGAGGAAGCTCACCTGATTGGCGAGCTCCACCCGCGTCACGTCGCCGGCCAGGTGGTGCTCGACCACCAGCCGCATCGGTCGCCGCTGGTTGCTCCAGAGGATGAAGCCCAGGCTCACGACCAGCCCGATGATGATGCCCTGGAGCGGATCGGTGAACACGATCGCGACGAGCGTGATGAGATAGGGGATGAACTGGTAGCGGCCGGCCTGCCACATTTCGGCGAACACCGCGGGGCTCGCCAGCCGCAGGCCGGTGGCGATCAGGATCGCCGCCAGGCAGGAGAGCGGGATCTGGTTGATCAGCCGCGGGAAGAAGGCGAGCGCGGCGGCGAGCAGCAGGCCGTGGACGATCGCCGCCCGCTTCGTCACGGCGCCGGCGTCGATGTTCACGCTCGACCGTACGATCTCGCAGGTCAGCGGCAGGCCGCCCAACAGGCCCGACACCATGTTGCCCACGCCCTGGGCCAGAAGCTCGCGGTTGGCCGGCGTGGTGCGGCGACGGCGGTCGAGCCGATCGACAGCCTCGGTGGTCAGCAGGGCCTGGAGCGAGGCCACCAGCGCGATCGTGAGCGCCGCCGAGTAGATCGCCGGATTGCCCCACTGGGAAAAGTCGGGCGAATGGAGAAAGGCCATGATCCCGGCGAAGCTCTCGGCCACCGGCAGCTGCACGCGGTGGGAGGCCTCGATCGCCCAGGGAGCGCCGAGCGACCGCAGCCCGAGCACGCTCGCCACGCCGAAGGCCACCACGACGAGCGGCGCGGGAATGCCCGAGGCCCGAGTGATGGTCAGCCGGCCCCAGAGCCAGATCAGGGCCAGCGACGCCAGGCCCACCGCGATCGCGCCTGGATGGAGATCGCCGAGCAGCTCGAAGAGCTCGGAGAAGGTGTTTTCCCGGTCCGGCTGGAAAAACGACATCTCCCCTTCGTAGTCGGTGTCGTGGCCGAAGAGGTGGGGAATCTGCTTGAGGATCAGGATCACGCCGATCGCAGAAAGCAGGCCGCGAACCACGCTCGTGGGCACGAATGACTTGACGAAGCCACCCTGGACGAGGGAGAGGACGATCTGAAACGCTCCTGCCACCACCACCGCGAGCAGCAGCGCCTCGAAGGAGCCAAGGGCCGCGATCTCGATCGCCACCACAGCCGTGAGCCCTGCCGCCGGGCCGGAAATCATCACCTGCGCCCCGCTGAGCCAGCCCACCACCAGGCCCGCCACGATTCCCGCGATGATCCCGGTGATCGGCTGGGCGTTGGAGGCAAGCGCGATGCCGAGGCAGAGCGGCAGTGCCACGAGAAACGTGACGAGCCCCGCCATCAGGTCGGCGGAAAGGTGGCGGGGGTCAAAGGGGGTATGGGGGGGGAGCGAATGGTCGCGGGCGGGATGATCCATCGGCAGGGGTTCCTGAATGGTGCGATTGGGAGGTGGCGCCGCCCGGAGGCCGGCTGGTCTGCGGGTGCTTGGCCTCGAGCCGATGCTGCTGGGCATGGCCGAGACACACGAGGATCCGGCGGCCATCAGCCGCATGCCGGCGGAGCGTCCCGCCGGCGGCACGGAGCCCGCTACAACCTCAGCGGCGTCAGGCCGCCATCGGGCCGCCGCTGGCCGGCGAGCCATGGCGGACAGGTGAGCCGTTGCGGCTGCACCAGCCGCCGCGTCCGCACCGCGCCAAAGGAAACCCATCCCGGAGTCGGCAGCCGCTGCCGACCGAGTCGCAGGCAGTTCGCCGAGACCTGCTCGGTCTCGCATTCCTCCTGGGATTCGCCCGACTCAGCCTGGTTCGCTTCGATCGCCGGGGCCCGCCAAATGGCGGCCACGCTCGGCAGAGCCACCCCGACCACAGCGAGCCACACCGCGGCCCCTCGGATCACAGCAGCCCGCCGCAGCATCAACCAACGCCGGGGGTCGAGCACCCCACCTGGTCTCTCGGAAAACAAGTTCATCGCGTCCGCCCCTCGGGCTCGGCGCAGACCGTCTTTCCAGCTCCGCCGAACCGGTTTTATAGGCCGCCGTGATCCCGGGGCAACCCGAAAACCCGCCTTGCGCCCCCCTACCGCTTCCGGGCGGCTGGCTTCTTCCCCTTCGCAGCCTTCCGCGGCTTCGCCCGACCCTGGTCGCGGCCGTCCACGATCACTTCGATCGAGCCATCTTCCACGCGATAGAGCCAGCCGTGAATCCGGGGCAGCGAGCCCTTGGCGTGCATGTTGCGGATCAGGGCAAGATTGTTGAGATGCTTGATCTGAAGCTTGACGTTCTCCTCGGTGAGCACCGCCAGCTTCTGCTCCCGATTGAGTTTCTGCTCCTTGGCAATGCGATTCGCAGCCTCCTTGGCCCCGGTGGCGATGCAGAGCCAGTCGGCGATGTAGTTTTCACGCACCCCGTCCTCGATGGCGGCGATGCCGCCGCACCGGGTGTGGCCGCAGACGATGATGTCCTCGATCTTGAGGTGCACCACCCCGTATTCGAGGATCGCGGAGATGTTGACGTCGTTGAAGGCCACGATGTTGGCCACGTTGCGGTGCACAAACATCGTGCCCGGCTTCGAGCCGGTCATCTGATGCTCACTCACGCGAGAGTCGGAGCAGCCGATCCAGAGCACCTTCGGCTTCTGCTGGGCGGCGATCGTCTGGTAATACTCGTCGTTGGGGATGAACTCTCCCGCGACAAATCGTTCGTTGCCTGAAATCAGGTCGTCGATCACGCTTGCCATGCCGCGCTCCGGAGATGCGTTGGGGGTTGCCGCCGGCGGCCTCTGGGCCGGGCGAGTTCAGATGATACCCACGAGGTCGGCGATCGTGCGGTGGGCCTCGATCGGGTGCCGCAGCGGGATGTTCGTTCGCACCCGGTAGTGGTTCTGCCGGCCCACCCGCTCCCGCTCGAGGATTCCCGCCTCTTCGAGGTCGGCCACGATCCGCTGCACCGCCCGCTCGGTGATCCCGACCCGCGTGGCCACCTCCCGCAGCACGACCGTCGGATTTTGCGCTAGCAGGATCAAAACATGCGAGTGGTTCGTGAGAAAAGTCCAGCGAGCCGCGGCGGGAGCGACCGGCTCGGGCCGCTTACTCGCGGGCCGACGGGTGGGCCGAGGGGCCGGCCGAGAGGGTGACTGGCGACTGGGTTGTTTGGGCATGGGCGACGCTCTGGGCGAAATGGAGGATCGCGAAACCCGACCTCCACCCGGATGCAGAGCATAGCAACCGCGGTGGTTTTTCGGGCATGGGCGGCGGGCAAAGGCCCTGAAAAAACGGGCCGCGATGCGGCACGCCGGACGGCCGGCCCCGCTTGGGCTCAAGCCGCTGCCGGCTCCTGCCGACAAAATTTTCACGCTCTGTTATTGACGACATCTCTGTCGCGGTATATCTTTCCGGGCACGTGCAGCTCATGACCCTGCCGTGCCCGGAATCGACCGCCGCCTTCCGCCAGGAGACCGATCGCCATGCTCGCCAGCATCCTCGTGGTTCTCGCCGCCGCCCCGCCGCTCGCCCTCCTGGCGGTCGCCGCTCTGCCCACCGCCGTGGCCAATCGCCACCCTGGCCGGTTCGGCAATCTCGTCGTGGGCCTCTTCGCCGCCGCGCTGGCCGCCTTCGCCGCCGCGGCAGGGCTGCTGGCCGTCACCGGGCCGGTCGACCGACCGCTGCTCTCGGCCCCTGCTCCGCTGCCGCTGAACCTCGGCGTCTACGTCGACTCACTGACCGCGGTCATGACCATTCTGATCTCGACAGTGGGGCTTGTGATCGCCCGGTTTGCCGTCCGCGGGCTCGCGGGTGAGCCCGACCAGGGGCGGTTTTTCAAGTGGCTGGCGTTCACCGTCGGGGCCGTCCTCGCGATGGTGGTGGCCCGCAACCTGCTGATGTTCACCGCCGCCTGGATGCTCACGAGCCTCGGGCTGAACCAGCTGTTGCTTCAGTATCCCGACCGGCCCTGGGCCCTCTGGGCGGCCCGCAAGAAGTTTCTCGTCAGCCGGATCGGCGACGCTTTCCTCGTGGCCGCCCTGGGGCTCACCTTCTGGTGCTTCGGCAGCTCCGACTACGCCACCGTCTTTGCACGCGCCAAGGAACTCGCTGCCGATGGCGACCTCGGCTGGTGCGGCACGGCGATCGGCCTCTGCTTCGTGCTCGGGGCGATGACGAAGTCGGCCCAGGTGCCATTCCACAGCTGGCTGCCCGACACGATGGAGGCGCCCACGCCCGTCTCAGCCCTGATGCATGCCGGGATCATCAA
>JBJOHE010000445.1:0-5094 GCA_046047895.1 Planctomycetota bacterium
GTTGTTGAGTCGGATGTATTCGAGATCCGGATTCGCGGGCGCCACCACGGGCGGCACCGGGTCGATGGACGGATCGTTGTAGAAGGTCGAGATGAGCCGCTCCTCGAGCCGGGCCCAGCTCACGCCGGCGAACAGGCGAACCTGCGTGCTGGATCCGATGTTGACCGTCTGGCCCACGTCGAGGTTGACCAGGTCGTAGTCGAAGCCCACCTCCCCGCTGGCCGACTTGAAGTGAAAGATGCCCACCTCGTTGGCCGTCTCGGACGTCGACGGCCCCGTCTGGCTGAAGGGCGAGATCCATTGGGTGGCGAGATTGTCGACTGGCACAAACGAGGAATCGCTCGTTCGGAGATGGTCCCAGGAGGTGCGGATGTCCTTGCCCGAGCCAGGCCTCGTATAGCGGGCTCCGATCGTGAAGCCGGGCTGGTAGTTCGGATTCAGGGTGTGGACGGCCCACTGCGGGTTCTGGATTGGAAGGAAGGTCGTGGTCGTGGCGTAGCCGAGGTTGTCGGCCCCCGGCTGGAGCAGAAGGAAGCCGGCGGTCCACTCGACGCCGCCCCGTGTGTTGGGCACATAGACAGAGAGGGCGGTTCCGACCGCGGGCCGCGCCGCCACGACGGGCTCCGCGCCGCTCCAGGGTTCATCAGGGATCAATTCAGCCGCAGGCGTTGAGGATGCAACCAAGAGACCCAACACCAATCCAGCCACGACCAGTGCCCGCATCATGAGACTCTTTTTTGTTCGACTGGGAGCACGCATCAAAAATCGACGCTCGGCCGAGCCGGCGCAGCGCGGTCCCGATGACGGATCAAGATCGGCAGGCGGCGCCGGAAGAATCCACAAAATCGGCAAAGTCGGCCGGCCGTGGCTCCGACGGGCGCTGATCCGCGAGCGTTCGCACTTGTTCTGGCCAGGTGCCGCGGCGGCTATCTCGCTCGTTCAGGCCCAGGGCCGCGACGGCCGGCGGCTCCCAGCGGCCTCAGGCGTCTTTCGTGAACTCCTCGTACGCCTTCAGGAAGGCCGATTTGGCTCGGTTGAACATCGGCCCGAGCGATTCGGCGAGCTCCTTGCCCTTGGCGACGGCCGCCTTGCGATGCTCGTCGAGGGCCTCGCGGAAGGCGGCGAACTGCTCGCTCATCTGCTCCCGGCTCTTGTTGAGGGCGACCGCGTCGTCGACGTGGCCGGCGGCATACCGCACCAGCGCCAGTTCCGTCTTCAACTCGAGTTCCCGTTCGGCCAGCAGCAGGGAGAGGGCCGCCTTCTCCAGGCCGGTATCGGCCTTGTCGCCGAGCTGCTCGAGCCGCTCGTGGAGGTCACGAAAGGCCGCCTCGATCTTGTCACGCTGGCTGCGGGCCGCCTCGAGGGTCTGCTGGCGGGCCTGGTCGAGCTCCGCCCGAACGCGGTCCGCAGCGGCTGTCGCCTGCTGCTTCGCCTGCTCCGGCACGTCGGCCAGCCTGGCCACCGACTCCTTGACCGCCTCGACCGCCGCGGCCGCCTTCCGCTTCTGGGCATCGACTTCCTCGGCAACGGTGGCGGCGGTCGCGTTGGCCGAGTGCTCCAGGGCGGTCGCCGCCTCCTCCCAGCGGTCGAGGAGCTCGTCGATCGAGGTGCGGATTTCTTTGACGGTCGGCATGGCAGACTCCTCGGGCAAGGGGGGCATGAACCTCAAGGAAGGTTACCCGACGTGGCTCTGCGGAGAAAACGATTTGGTCAGAACCTGCCAGTCGCGGCCTCGTCGTGGGGAGATGCGACCAACACCAGAGGCCGGCGATCCCGGCCATACTCCTCGGCCGGTGGGCGTTGGTTTAAACGCCCACGAGCCGGCGGAGTTCCTCTTCCATCCCATCGAGCCGGGTCTGGAGCGCGGCCTTGATCACGGGAAGCTCCCCGGGCGAGCAGGGCTCGGCCGCGGTGAATAGATAGAACTTGATCTTGGGTTCCGTGCCCGACGGCCGGGCCGCCACGGCGTTGCCCAGCGGAGGAAACCGGCCGGCGATCCGCGTGCCCGCATCCGGCAGGCCTGCCAGATCGAAGATCACCAGATCACTCTTCACGCCTTCGTACGCTTCCGGCTGCCCTCCCGGCACCCAGGTGGTGAGGCTCGCCTGGTCACGGGTGCGGACGACGGCCAGG
The DNA here is from genome assembly GCA_046047895.1 of Planctomycetota bacterium. Lineage (GTDB taxonomy): Bacteria > Planctomycetota > Planctomycetia > Pirellulales > UBA1268 > QWPN01. The sequence goes on from JBJOHE010000445.1 coordinate 2,134, forward strand.
CCGCCGCAGGACGCCGGCGGCTGGGTCCGCAGGGTGGCCATGATCTCCTTCATCCGATCCATTCCGCTCGCTCCGGGCAGCATGATGTTGATCTGCCGCTCCTGATGGCAGCCGAACCGGCAGAAGAGCTCGTCGAGCAGCTCGTGGGGCGTGCGGTTCTCGGCGGCGAGCGCCGCGGTCTGCTCGGCCATCAGGAGGGCCGCCACGGCGGCATCCTTGTCGCGAACATGCGTCCCGGCCAGGTAGCCGTGCGACTCCTCCGTTCCAAACACGAAGCCCTCTGGTCCATGCCGGTCGATCGCCGAGCAGATCCACTTGAAACCGACGAGCTGCGTGTCGTCCACCACGAGACCATGAGACTCGGCCACCCGGCGGGCGAGGCCGCTCGTCACGAGCGTGGTCACGACGTAGTCGCCCGGCCGTGCCTCGCCCCGGATCCGGCGGCCGGCGATCGCCTGTTCACAGAGCAGGGCACAGAGCTGGTTGCCGGTGAAGGTCTGCCAGGGGCTCCCGGCCGCGCGGGTCAGCGGCGTGGCGGCACCGAGCCGGTCACAGTCGGGGTCGCTCGCCAACACGAGGTCGTCGCCCTTCGCCCGGGCTTCGGCGATCGGAGCCTCGAGCACCGCCGGCACCTCGGGATTGGCGACATGGCCGGGCACGTTGGGGAAGTCGCCGTCGGGCTGTTCATGGGGGCCGAACAGCCGCAGTCGCTCGAAGCCGGCGCCGCGGAGCACCGGCACGACCGCCGTCGCTCCCACGCCGTGGAGGGGCGAGTAGAGGATCGAGATCTCCCGCGGCCCGGGCGTGGCCTGCTCCAGCACCGCCGCCACGAACGCCGGATCGACCTCCTGCTCGACGAACAGGACCCGGCCGGCGGCCACACCCTCGGCGAACGGCTCGCGGCGGATCTCGTCGACCTGCATCACCCGCTCGATGATTCCCTTGTCGTGCGGTGGCAGCACCTGCACGCCCCCGGCCCAGTAGACCTTCACGGCGTTGTCGCTGGGCGGGTTGTGGCTGGCCGTCACCATGATGCCGCAGGTGGCGCCGGTGAACCGCACGGCAAAGGAGAGCTCCGGGGTGCTCCGATGGCCGCGGAGAAAGAACACCTTGAAACCGGCCGCCAAGAGCACCTCCGTGCAGAGTTTGGCGAAATGCTCTGAGCGATGCCGCGTGTCGTAGGCGATGGCGCAGGACGGGACCTCGTCCGGCGGCAGAACGCTCCGCACGTAGTCGGCGAGTCCCTGCGCGCTCTCGCCGATCGTGCGATCGTTGATCGCGTTGGAGCCCACGGGATACATCCGGCCGCGGCGGCCACCGGTGCCGAAGGGGATCACCGTCCAGTAGGCGTCGTCGAGTTCCTTCCACTTTCCGGCGTCGATCGCCGCTGCCAGGTCGGCGGCGAAGTCGGCGTACCGCGGCTCGGTCAGCCAGGCCCGGATCGTGATGGCGGAATGGTCGGTGAGAGCGCCGGCCGCGTGGGCGGCGGCGACGGCTTCGAGGCGGCGGGCCAGACTGGCATCGGCGGGCATCGGCTCTCTCCGAGAGGGGCGGGGCGGTCGGGCCGAGATTGTGCCGCGCCGCCGCCGCCGCTGTCTGCGCGGTGACCGAAGCGGGCATATACTCCGCGGCCTATGAGTCACTCAGCCAGCCAGCCGACTGCGTCCTCCGAGCCGCTGATCGTCAGCGTGTCGGGCCTGCGGGGGATCGTCGGGGCGACGCTCACCCCGGAGGTGGCCGCCCGCTATGCCGTCGCGTTCGTGGCGACGCTGCCTCCCGGGCCGCTCGTACTCGGCCGCGACGGGCGGGAGAGCGGGCCGATGCTGGCGGCCGCGATCACGGCGGCCGTGGTGGCCGGCGGTCGCGACGTGATCGACTGCGGCGTGGCCGCCACGCCCACGATCGGGATTGCCGTGAAGGACCGCGGGGCTGCCGGCGGAATCCAGATCTCGGCGAGCCACAATCCCGCCCGCTACAACGGCATGAAGCTGTTTGCCGGGGCGGGCCGCGTGCTCACCGCCTCCGCCGGCCGCGAGGTGCTCGCCGGCTACGAGCGGCTCACAGCGACCGGCGGCATGCTCCCGCCGGCGGCCACGGCCGGGAGCGTCGTGGCCTTTGATCCCACCGCGCTACATGTCGCGCTCGTTGAGCAGGCTGTCGATGCCGCGGCGATCCGTCGCCTCCGGCCCAGGGTCTGGATCGATTGTGGCCACGGTGCCGGCAGCCGGGTGGCGCTTCCCTTGCTCGAGCGCTTGGGCTGCGAGGTGATTGCCGTGGGCGACAACGCCGACGGTCGCTTCGAACACGAGCCCGAGCCGACGGCCGAGAATCTGGCCGGGCTGCTGCCGAAGATTCGAGAGGCCGGCGCCGACATCGGCTTTTTCCAGGATCCCGACGCCGACCGGCTGGCGATCGCCGATGCCGCAGGCCGGTATCTCGGCGAGGAGGCCACGCTCGCCCTGTGCGTTGAGGCGGTGCTCGCCGGCCGGCCGGGTCCACTGGTCGTGAACTGCTCCACCAGCGGCATGACGGCCGCGATCGCCGCTCGGCAGGGCGTGCCCTGCGAGGTGTCGGCCGTGGGCGAGGCCAACGTGGTCGATCGGATGCTCGAAACCGGGGCGGTGCTCGGCGGCGAGGGCAATGGCGGGGTGATCGATCCTCGGGTGGTGCTCGTGCGGGATAGCGCCGTGGCCATGGGGCTGGTGCTCGCGCGGATGTGCGGCGGCGATCGGATCCAGCCGGTGGCAGAACTGGCCGCAACGCTGCCCGCGTTCGTGATGAAGAAGACCAAGCTCCCACTCTCACCCGCCATCGGTGGCGCGGGGCTCGCTGCCGCGCTCGACCGGATCGCCGCGGCGTTTCCGGCGGCCCGGCCCAACCGGCTCGATGGCCTGCGGCTCGACTGGCCCGGCGGCTGGCTGCTTGTGCGGGGCAGCAATACCGAGCCGATCGTGCGGATCG
>JBJOHE010000446.1:0-12825 GCA_046047895.1 Planctomycetota bacterium
GGAACACAGCAGCCGCGGCCCGCGGCCTCGCGAGCGGAATCCCGCGACCGAGTTGATCCCGGAACCCTGAAAAAAAGGGAAATCAGCCGCCATCAGACTTGACGAGCCTCGCGCGGCTCACGGTTTCTCAATCATGGCACAGCGTTTGCTTTCCTCTTTGCTCGTCGCCGCGACTCGGTCCTGGCCAACTGCCTCCGTCCGGCCGACACCACTACCAATTACCACGATCCGGAAGGATGCCCCAATGGCTTGGGCGGGCACTCCGCCTAGCTCGCCCAGGCCGGGGCATCCTTCTGTTTTTAGCGCCCGGCGGGCCATCCCTGGCCCCGCCGGGCTTGCCGGGCCTCCGCCCGGCCGGCCGCCTTCCGGGCGGCCGTGGTCGTGTGCCCGCTGCGGAGTGGCGGCCCTGTCTGCGCGGATGTTCGTCGAGGTCCGGCACGCGGATGGCACGCGGCGCGAGGCTGCGCCTCGCTGCGTGCCGGGGTGGGCGGAGGGGCAGGGGAGCAGAGGGCACGCGACGCGAGGCTGCCCGGGTATGATCATGGATTCTCATGCTTGGACTGAGATCGCTCGACAATCCCCGCAGGCCTAGCCGTGAAGCTCATCATCGCGATCATCCAGCCCAACAAGCTTGAGAGCGTCAAACAGGCGCTCTCGGAAGTGGAGGTGTTTCGCCTGACCGTGCTCGATGTCCAGGGCTTCGGCCGGCAGCGGGGACATGCGGAGACCTACCGCGGCCACGAAATCGCCGTAAACCTGCTCCGCAAGGTGCAGCTCCAGATTGCGGTCAACGACGAATTCGTCGAGCCCACGATCGCGGCGATCATCAACGGGGGCCGCACCGGTGATCGCGGTGAGATCGGCGACGGGAAGATCTTCGTGCTGCCAATGGATGAGTGCGTCCGCATCCGCACCGGTGAACGCGGCTCCGAAGCGATCTGACCGCGGCCTGATCGTACGCCCCCAGCCCCTCCGCAGCCGCTCAGGTCAGGGCCGCTGGGGGTGGAGACGCGGCTGGACGCCGAGGCAGAGCCGGTTGACCGCCGCAAGGAAGGCCCTGGCGGCGGCTTCGAGCGAGTCCGTCGACACGCCCCGGCCCCGCTGCACCTGGCCTTCATGCTCGAGCTCCACCGTCACCTCACCCTGGGCGTCTTTGCCCACGGTCACCGCCTGGACGCGGAAGTCGCGGCAGCGGGTCGTCACGCCCGTGAGCTTTTCGATCGCCAGAAAGATCGCGTCCACCGGGCCGTCGCCGGCCGTGATCGTCACCTCCCGCGGCTCACCGGCATGCCTGACCCGCAGCGTGACCGTCGGCGAGGCCCCCGCCTCGCTCGCGAGCGAGTAGCCCTCGTAGACAAACTGCTCCGGGAGTGCGGAGAACCGCTGTTCGCAGAGGGCGGCGATGTCGCCGTCGTAGATCTCCTTCTTGCGGTCGGCAAGCAGCTTGAACTGCTCGAACACCGTCTGGAGCTGCTCGGCGTCGAGCTGGTAACCGAGGGCCTTGGCCCGGTCGGCGAGCGCCGCCCGGCCGCTGTGCTTGCCGAGCACGAGGTCGGTCTTCTCGAGACCCACGTCCTCCGGCCGCATGATCTCGTAGGTGCTCCGCTCCTTGAGCATGCCGTCTTGATGAATGCCCGATTCGTGGGCGAAGGCATTGCGGCCCACGATCGCCTTGTTGCGGGGCACCTGGATGCCGGTGATCGTGGAGACGAGCCGGCTGGTAGGCACGAGCCGGCGGGTCTCAATCCGCGTCGAGCAGCCGAAATGGTCGGCCCGGGTTCGCAGGGCCATCACCACCTCCTCCAGCGCGCAGTTTCCCGCCCGCTCGCCGATCCCGTTGATCGTGCACTCCACCTGGCCGGCTCCCGCCTCGACGGCGGCCAGGCTGTTGGCCACCGCCAGGCCGAGGTCGTCGTGGCAGTGGACGCTGATCACGGCCTTGTCGATGTTCGGCACCCGGTCCCGCAGGCTCTTGATCACATGGTGCATCTGCTGCGGCGTGGCGTAACCCACCGTGTCGGGAATGTTGACGGTGGTCGCGCCGGCAGCGATCGCCGCCTCGACCACGCGGCAGAGGAAGTCGATCTCGGTACGGGCGGCGTCTTCCGGCGAGAACTCGATGTCGTCGCACAGGCCACGGGCCCGGCTCACGCCGGCCACCGCCCGGGCCACGACCTCGTCTTCGGTCATCCGCAGCTTGAACTCCCGATGGATCGAGCTCGTCGCCAGGAAGACGTGGATCCGCGGCCGATGGGCCACCTGCAGCGCCTCCCAGGCGCGGTCGATGTCGCCATCGTTGCAGCGAGCGAGGCCGCAGACGGTCGACTCACGGATCGCGGCGGCGATGTCTCGAACGCTCTCGAAGTCGCCCGGCGAGGCGATCGGAAAGCCGGCCTCGATCACGTCCACGCCGAGGGTCTCGAGCGCCTGGGCCACCTCCAGCTTCTCGGTGCGGTTCATGCTCGCCCCGGGCGATTGCTCGCCGTCGCGGAGCGTGGTGTCGAAGATGCGAATCGGCCGGGGATCTGCCATGGGAAAGGGTGCCGGGGGGGAACGGGCGGGGCTCGAGCGGCGGGCACAGCCGAGCTGAATATCGTAGCAGCCGCGAGGCCCTGCCGCGGCCCGTGCCGCCGAATGACGGCCGTTTTGTAGACTCTGAACCCAGCGACGCCCTACCCCTCGCCCCACCCGGCCTCACCATGACACTTCGCGAATTCCAGGCCCTGATCCGCGGCATGTACCACGACAAAGACGCTTCCCGCGGGATCGAGGGGACGTTCATGTGGCTCACCGAGGAGATCGGCGAACTCGCCACGGCGCTGCGGAGCGGCACTCATGAGGAGCAGTCGCTCGAGTTTGCCGATGTGCTCGCCTGGCTGGCCACGATCGCAAACGTCGCCGGTGTCGACCTCGAGGCTGCGGTGGCCCGCAAGTATGGCGGCGGCTGCCCGGGATGCGGCCAGCTGGCATGCACCTGCCCCGACGCGGAAAAACCATGACCGACGACGCACCGGCGGATACGACCCGGCCCGGCGGATGGTGGTGGCTGGCAGCCGCGGCGATCTGGATCAGCCTTGCCGCGACTGCCGCGCCGGCCGGCGGTGGTGAGGAGGCCGCGACCATCCGGCCCGTCCCGGGAGCGACCTACCGCAACGGGGCCTGGTCGTCGTTCATCATCCGCGGGCCGGCGGCGGCCGACGGGGCGATCCGCGGCTGGATCGAGGACCCCGATGGCCAGTGGGTGGGATCACCTCCCTGCCAGGTCATGCCTGCCGAGTCGGGAGCGGCGGAAGCCCGGCTGAGCCTCCGGCCGGGTCGGCCCGGCGGCCTGGTGCGGATCGAGACGTCGCCCGCAACCGGGCCGGGCGGCCCTCCGACGCCGGTGCCCGGCGAGGTGGCATCCACGACGCCCCTCCTGCTGGTCGTCGGCGACCTTCCGGCGATCGAGGCCGCGACCCGGCTCGTCGCTGGTGAGGGCCGCCTGCCGGCCGTCGTTCGCCTCGACCCCGCTCACGACCGAATTGGTACGGCTCGGGATCTCGACGGCTACGACACCGCCGTCGTCTGTGGCAGCGATGTCGACCGTCTCTCCCACGAGTCGGTCGCTGCGATCGATGGCTGGGTGCGGCAGGGCGGGAGGCTGGTGTTTGCCGCCGGGGAATCTGCCATCAGCATCGCAGCCGCTGACTCGCCGGCCGCCGCCTGGCTGCCAGGCGAACGCCCGCAGCTGGTGCGGCTGCGGCGGTGCGGGGCGATCGAGGCCTACGCCCGCGCTGGAGGCCTGGCCGCCCGCCTGCCTCCCGCGGGGATCGAGGTGCCACGCTTCGAGGCACCGCAGCCGCCGAGCGGGGTGATCGATGCGTTCGAGGGAACGACCGCCGCCGAGCTGCCGATCGTAATCCGTCGGGCCCATGGGCTCGGCACGGTCACCTGGGTCGGGCTCGATCTCGAGGCGGCCTGGTGTGCCGCCTGGCCGGGCTGCGACCGGCTGCTCGCCGCCCTCCTCGGCGGCCGGATTGAGCGCGAGACCGCCGCGGCGCCGCCGGAACTCTCCCGCCGCGTGCCCGACCTCGCCGGGCAGCTGCGGGTGGCCCTCGACCGATTCGCCGCGACCGATTCACCAAGCCGTCCGGTGCCGTTCGAGATCATCGCCGGCCTGGGCGTGCTCTACGCCTTCGCCCTCTACCCGCTCGACTGGTGGCTCGTGGGCCGGTCGAGCCGGCCCTGGCTGTCCTGGATCTCGCTCCCGCTGATCGCCGGCGGCTTCACCGGCCTGGCCTGGGGCGTGGGCAGCCTCTGGGGCCGCGACGCCCCGGCGGCCGCGCAGGTGGCCGAGGTGATCGACATCGACGCCGAAGGGGGGCTTGTCCGCGGCAGTTCCTGGGCGGCGGTCCGAAGTCCGGCGAACGCCCGGATCTCGCTGGAGGTGGCCGCGGATCCGCGAATCGCGCCGGGCCCGGTCGATGCAGCCGTCTCCTGGTTTGCGGACGCGGGCAGCGGCTTCGGCGGCCTCGACGCCCTCGTGGCCCATCCGGCACTCGCCGCCGGCGACTACGCCTACGGCAGTTCGCTCGCCAGCCTCCGGGGAGTGCCGATCGCGGCGGCCTCCAGCCGCTTGTTCGAGGCGAGGTGGACGGGCCAGGCGGCCGGGCTGGTGGCCGAGTCGACGCTGGTCCGCGATGCCCGCGGCCTTCTGACCGGCACGGTGAGCCACCAGCTGCCGTTTCCGCTCGAGCAGTGCTGGCTGATCCATGCCGGATGGCTCTACGATGTGGGCCGCATGGCACCAGGCGAAAGCTATGACACGGAGAAGGGCAGGGGGCCGCGGTCGCTCGCTGCCGCCCTCACCCGACGAACGGCGAAGTGGGAGACCGACCGCGCCGAGCGGTGGGAGGTGGGCGACACCGACGTGGGCCGCATCCTTGAGCTCGCCGGGCTCCACGCAGCGGCCGGCGGCAGTTCGTACACGTCGCTCGAGGCCGGCCGGCTGGGTCGCATCGACCTCTCGCCACTGCTCACCGTCGACCGGGCGGTACTCGTCGGCCGCGCCGCTGATGCCCGCGGTACGGCCTGGAGGCTCACCCTCGGGGCAGGGGAGGGGGGCGACGGGGCCCCGACGGCAGACCGTGAGCTGGAACCGCGGCCGGCCGACTCGGGCAGCCTGATCCGGATCGCGCTGCCGCTGCCGCTCACCGCCACCGAGGAGACGCCATGATCGAGACGGTCGATCTCACCAAGAAGTATGGCGACTTCGTGGCCCTCGACAGCCTCGACCTCAAGCTCGAGCAGGGCGACCTGTTCGGCTTTATCGGGCCCAACGGCGCCGGCAAGACGACGACGATCCGAATCCTCGCCACGCTCCTGGCCCCGACCTGGGGCGAGGCGTATGTCTGCGGATATTCGGTCCACACCCACCCCCGCGAGATCCGCCGCGCGATCGGCTACATGCCCGATGTGTTCGGCGTGTACGACGACATGCGGGTCGGCGAATACCTGGAATTTTTTGCCGCGGCCTACCGGATCGACGGGCCCGAGCGGCGACGGGTGGCCGAGCGGTCGCTGGAGCTGGTCGATCTCGGCTCGAAGCGGGACGAACTCGTCACGAGCCTCTCCCGCGGCATGACCCAGCGGCTCGGCTTGGCCCGGGTGCTGCTCCATGACCCGCAGGTGCTGCTGCTCGACGAGCCTGCCAGCGGCCTCGACCCGCGGGCCCGGATCGAGATGCGGAACCTCCTCAAGCGGCTCCAGGCCATGGGCAAGACGATCCTCGTCTCGAGCCACATCCTGCCCGAACTGGCCGACATCTGTAATCGGGTGGGGATCATCGAATACGGCCGGCTGCTCGCCTGTGGAGGGGTGCGTGAGCTGCTCGCCGGCCTGCGGACGAGCCCCAGCCTGCGGCTGCGAGTCGCAGGCGAGCCCGGCCCGGCCGCCGCCCTGCTCGAGCGTTGCCCCGAGGTGGCGACCGCTGCCGTTCAGGACGGTGAGATCCTGGTGAACCTCGCCCCCGGCACGACCGACCCGGCCCCGCTCGTGGCCCGGCTTGTGGCCGCGGGGTTCGGTGTGACCGGCCTCCGGGAGGAAGAGATCAACCTCGAGACCGCCTTCCTCGAACTCACCCGGGGGTCGCTGGCCAAGCCGGCCGACGCGTAGACTCTCGCCTGTCCGCCACCAGCGGGAGCCGCAGGCTCCCGGGCAGCGGCGTCACCGGAGGCCCTGCGATGCCCGGATCCCGTTTCTTACCGATCGGTCTGCTCGCGACTGCGGCCTGGTTCACCGAGAGCACCCGCGGAGCCGAGCCATTGGCTCCGCCCCGGGCCGATGCGGCCGTCCAGCAGCCGGCACTCGACACGCCCGCCCGGCAACTCGGCTACGCGCTCGGCTATCGAATCGGCCAGCGGATCATCGCTGACCACAAGGCGCTCGGCACGCCGCTCGACTCCGACGCGCTGGGCCGCGGGCTGGCCGACGCCGTTCGCGAGGCGCCCCCGCTCCTCGACGAGGCGGGCTTTCGCCGGGTGTTGGCCGCCTTCGAACAGCAGATGGAGGCGCGGGATCGCGAGATTGAAGCCCGGATGGCGGAGGCAGCCACGACGAACCTTGCCAAAGGCACGGCCTTTCTGGCGGAGAACGGCAAGCAGCCGGGCGTGACCACGCGACCCAGCGGACTGCAATACCAGGTGCTGCGGGAGGGGACCGGCCCCAAGCCGGGCCCTGACGACGCCGTGGTGGCCCATTATCGCGGCACCCACATCGATGGCACCGAATTCGACGGGACCGATCCGGCCGGAGAGCCGGCGAGGTTTCCGCTTCGCGGGGTGGTGCCGGGCTGGCAGGAGGCCCTGGCACTGATGCCGGCTGGCTCGAAGTGGCGGGTCTGGCTCCCGCCGGACCTGGCCTATGGTGAGGCCGGTTCGCCTCCCGCGATCGAGCCCAACGAGGTGTTGGTGTTTGAAATCGACCTCGTGCAGGTGCAGCCCGCCCTGCGATGAGCCGCGTGTTGGCGATATTCAGGCGGAAAATCGGTGGTTTGCCGCATCACGCCCCTGGGCCGAACCGAGTCCTGGAGACGCCCAGCGGAGCCCCCAAAACAACGCAGGCCAAAAACTCACCCCATCTTTCCTGCTTGCCTTGAACTGCCTAATCGTCAAACTATCCTCCAGTCCATGGTTCATCGTATGCCCCGGAGCGGTTCGGGGCGGGTGACGGCATTCGCGGATTCCACAGCACTTCTCGGGAGAAAGAACGACATGGCGCAGCGTCGCTGGGTGAGGGTTGCAGGTCTTGTCACGTTCGTCGCGGTTGCCGCGATGGCGTGTGATGCCCAGGCTGGGTGGCGGCATCGCCACGGTAGCTCGGGTGGTTCGTCCGGCGGTTCGTCCGGCGGCAGCTATGGCTCGTCAGGTGGCAGCTATGGTTCCTCGGGCGGTTCGTCCGGCGGATCCTCCGGTGGCAGCTACGGGTCGTATGGCTCCTACGGGTCGTATGGATCGCACGGCAGCTGGGGATCCCACCATGCCTACAAGCGGGCCATGCGACAGGCCCGGCACGCCAGCCATGGTTCCTCGGGCGGTTCGTCCGGCGGGTCCTCCGGGGGTTCGTCCGGCGGCTATGTCGCCAGCTACGGCTCCAGCGGTGGTTCGTCCGGCGGCTCGTCCGGCGGCAGCTACGGCGGCTATGCCACCTCGGCCTACTCCGAGAGCTACTCGGCCGCCATGCCGATCGAGTCGTATCGCGTGATCAACGAAGTGCCCTCGTCGGTCGATGGCGAGGTGATTGGCGTGCCCCCGGCCGTGCCGGCCTCGTCGATCCTCGACGACTCGACCAGCATCGTGCCCGCCGATGGCGGCCTGATCGTGGTGGAGGTTCCGGCCGACGCCCAGATCACCGTCAACGGCGCAGCCACCAGCTCGCAGGGTTCCGTCCGGCGGTTCCTGAGCCGGGGCCTGGCCGCCGGCAAGAACTACGAGTTCGTGGTGCGGATGGCGGTCGACCGCGACGGCAAGGTCGAAGAGGCCACGAAGGTGGTGAAGCTTTCGGCCGGCGAGCGGTCGCAGGTGTCGTTCGTGGCAAACACCGCGGCGACCCCCGCCAAGACGAGCCTCACGCTGAATGTTCCGGCCGACGCCCGCGTCTGGCTCGCCGGCAACCCGACGGCCTCGTCGGGCGCCGTGCGGCACTTCGAGACCGGCAGCCTGGCCGCCGGCCAGACCTGGCGGAACTACGAGATCAAGGTTTCCACCGTCGTCGACGGCAAGGAAGCGACGATCTCGAAGGTGATCGACCTGGCCGCCGGCGACCGGATCGAACTTTCGCTCGACCCGGCCACGACCGACGCCCCGGCCACCTCGACCGCCTCGCTGCGGTAAGCCAAGCTCGGTCGAGATCCGCGAAGCAGGTTTCACCAGGCCCCCGTGTGGCACCGCCGCACGGGGGCCTGGCTCTTTCCTTGTTCGGCCGCGGATTCCGCAGGCTGCAAGCCCGCGGCCACGGGTCTTCTCGCCCAATGCCTGGCCTGGTACTTCGGGGCTTTGGCTCCAGTTGGCCCGTGGGGGTGTTCGGGGCCTTGGCTTCAGTTGGCCCGTGGGGGCAGGCTTGTAGCCTGCCCGAATGTGGCCCGGATTCCGCAGGCTGCAAGCCCGCGGCCACGGGTCGGATGACAGACCTGCCTCCACAACAAGGCGGCCTGGGTCGAGGGCCGATTGGCCTGGGCTGAATTGGCAACCTACGCTTGCCGGTCAGGCAGGCCCGAAGGCCGGCCACTCGTGTGACGATAGGTCTTCGTATGGCGGCCCCCGCACTCCATGCTTCCGTCTCTGGGCGGGCCGGCCGGGCCCTGGCGTCGGCGGCGATCCTCGTCTATCTCACGGCCGTGGTCATCGCGCCACTCTCCGGGCCACCTCCGGCCAGCCAGCTCTCGCAGATTTTGCTCCAGCCGTTCAGGCCGCTGCTCGGGGCCCTCTACCTCGGCCACGGCTACCGGTTTTTCGCCCCGGATCCCGGCCCCGGCCACACGCTTCGCTGGACGATGGCGATGCCGGACGGCACGACCAAAACTGGGCAGATCCCCGATGCGGCGAGCGACAGGCCGCGACTGCTCTACCACCGCCGGTTCATGGTGGCTGAAAAGATTTCGGCATTGGTGCCGCCAGTGGGCGTGCCGGCCGAGATTCGCAGCCAGGCCCGCGGCGATTGGCTCCCGCTCGTGAAGGGCGTGGCGGGCAATCTGCTCCGCGGCCAGGGCGGAAGCCGGGTCACGCTCGAACTGATCGAACACTATCTGCCGGGGCCCGACGAGGTGATCGCGGGCACGAACGGTGACGATCTCGTCACTCCGTTGGGAACCTTCGCTCTCGCCGAGGCTGCCAGTCCATGACCGCTGCACCCGCGCCAATCGCCCCGGCCCGCCGTTCGGCCCTTGGCCAGCGACCGACTGCCGCCGAGCCCGGGCGGGTCCCGGGCTGGTTCGCCGAATGGGCCACCGCCTGGAGCGAGTTCTGGTTTACGCCGAGCGACCCGCTGCCGCTGGCGGTGATCCGGATCCTGACCGGCCTGATCCTCACCTGGGCCTGCATCGTCTGGCTGCTCGACGCCGACGCCTTCTTCGGGCCGAAGGGTTGGCTCGTGCCGCACGAGGTCTGGCGGATGAACGACCAGCCCTGGCAATGGAGCTGGTACTTCGCATTCTCGAGCCCGACCGCCGTGCGAGTGCTCGGCGGGATCACCCTCGTGGCGGCCGTGCTGCTCACCGTCGGCCTGGCCACGCCGGCCGCAGCGCTGGTCTCGCTGGCGGGGCTCGTGAGCGCGGCCAATCGGGCGCCGCTCAACACCTTCGGCCTCGATGACACACTCGGGATGCTGCTCGTGAGCCTCGTCATCGGCCCCGCCGGCAGCCGGCTTGCGGTCGACGCGCGGCTGTTCGGGGCAGGGGAGGGGAGGTCGGCCCGGGCCACCGTGGCCCTGCGGCTGCTCCAGGTCCATCTCTGCGTCGTCTACTTCTTCTCGGGCTGCGGCAAGCTGCTGGGGCCGAGCTGGTGGGAGGGGGTGGCGCTGTGGGGGGCGGCGGCCAACGTGCAATACCGCACCCTCGACCTCACCTGGCTCGCCCGGCATCCCCTGCTGCTCAACGCCATCACCCTCGCCACCCTCTTCTGGGAGGTCGCCTACGCGGCGCTCGTCTGGCCGCGGCTCACCCGGCGGCTGTTTCTCGCGATGGCGGTGGCGGTGCACTTGGGAATCGGCCTGACGATGGGCATGATGGAGTTCGGGCTCGCCATGATCACGGCCAACCTGGCCTTCATCTCCGCCGACACCTGGCGGCGGCTGCTCCCGCTCGATCGAACCTTGCCCCCCGATTGACTCTCCCGACCTTCCTCTCCCTTTCGAACGGAGCTTGCATGATCGACACGCTGGCAATCGTCGGCGCCACCGGCGCCGTGGGACGAATCATCCTCGAGCAGCTCATCCAGCGGGAGTTTCCCGCGCGGCGGATCAAGCTGCTGGCCTCGGCCCGCTCGGCTGGCCGGCAGATGGAGGTGGCCGGCCGGTCGTTCGCCGTCGAGGAACTCACCCCCGAATCGTTCGCCGACGTGACCGTCGCGATCGGCAGCACGCCCGACGAGGTCGCCGCGGAGTTTGTGCCCTGGGCTGTCGAGCGGGGCACCGTGGTGGTCGATGAGAGCGCCTTCTTTCGGATGCACCCCGACGTGCCGCTGGTGATTCCTGAGGTCAACCCGCAGGCGATCGGCCGCCATCGGGGCATCATCGCCAGCCCCAACTGCTCGACCACGCAGATGGTGATGGTGATGAAGCCGCTCCACGATGCGGCCCGCGTCACGCGGGTGATCGTGAGCACCTACCAGGCGGTGAGCGGGGCCGGCCTCGCGGCCACGACCGAACTCCGCAACGCCACCGCCGCCTGGCTCGCCGGCGAAGTGGAGCCACGACAGGTGTTTCCGCACCCGATCGCTGCGAACCTGATCCCGCAGATCGGCTCGCCGCGGCCCGGCGGGTCGACCAGCGAGGAGCTGAAGATGGTGCTCGAGACCCGCAAGATGCTGGAGGACGAGTCGATCGCCATCTCGGCCACCTGCGTCCGGGTGCCGGTGGCCAACGGCCACAGCGAGTCGATCCTGATCGAGACCGAGCGGAAGGTCTCGGCCGACGAGGCCCGCCGGCTCCTGGTGGGGATGCCGGGCGTGGTCGTGGTGGACGATCTGGCCGCGAAGCGGTATCCCACGCCGCGGGAGTGCAGCGGCCGCGACGAGGTGTTCGTGGGACGGATCCGCGAGGATGACTCGTGTCCCAACGGAATCGCGCTGTGGTGCGTCTCCGACAACGTCCGCAAGGGGGCGGCCACCAACGCCGTGCAGATCGCGGAGCGACTGGCCGCCGATCCACGGCTCCTGGCGGGCCAGGGCAGGGCGGGGGCCGCGGGGCAGGGATGAGCGGGCCGGAACCTGCGGCCGGGCAGCCGGCCCATGCGGCCGTAGCGGCGGCAGCCGTTCGGCTCATCCGCCTGCGGCTCGCCTACGAGGGCACGCGGTATTCCGGCTGGCAGGCCCAGCCCGGTCGGGCGACGGTGCAGGGGACCCTCGCCGAGGCGATTCGGCAGGTGTCGGGCGAGGAGGTTCGGCCCCGCGGCTCGAGTCGCACCGACGCGGGCGTGCATGCGCTCGACCAGGTGGTGGCCTTCACCACGGCAAGCAGCCTCGAGCCCGCCGTCTGGGTGCGGGCCCTCAACGCGAAGCTGCCTCCCGACATCACCGTGATCTCCGGCGACGAGCCGCCGCCGGGGTTCGACCCGGTCTCGGCGGCGGTCCGCAAGCGGTACCGCTACCGGATCCACGACGCCCCCTGGAAGCCGGTGCTCCAGCGGCAGCTGGTCTGGCGGTGGCGGGGCAAGCTCGACACCGAGGCGATGGCAGCGGCCGGGGGGGCCCTCCTGGGCGAGCACGATTTCACGAGCTTCGAAACCACGCCCTCCCAGCGGCTGTCGAAGGTGCGAACGATCTACTCGCTGACCGTGACGCGGCCGGCCCTGGCCGACGACAGGGCGGGGGCCGAGGTCTGGATCGAGGTCGAAGGCAACGGGTTTTTGTACAACATGGTGCGGATCATCGCCGGCTCGCTGGTGATGGTGGGCGCCGGCCGGCGCGGCCCTGAGTGGCTCGCCGCGGCGCTCGCGGCCCGGCACCGCCCGGCGGCCGGGCCCACCGCGCCACCTGAGGGGCTTGTGCTCCTCGCCATCCAGCTCGCACCGGATTTGCCTGAAACACACCCCGCCAAACCCTGACGATCGACCACGATGCCCAAGCCGCTGCCGGAACGCCTCGGCCCCCTCATGCTCGTCCAGCAGTTGGGCGTCGGCAAGAACTGCCAGGTCTGGGAGGCGACTGACAAGGCGGGGGCCAGTTGCGTGGTGAAGGCCGTGGTGCCAGAGATGGCGGCCGACCCCGGCGTGCGGCAACTGTTCGAGCACGAGCTCAAGGTGGCCTCGTCGCTCGACCACCCCACAATCATCAGGATTCATCGTTTCTCGGAGGAAGGCGGCCTGCCCCACCTCGTGATGGAGCTGGTGCCGCATCCGAACCTCAAGAAGCGGATCCAGGCCGGCACGAACCTGCTGCTGCCGAAGCTCCAGCGGATCGTCACCGAGCTGGCCCTCGCGCTTGACCACATGCACGCCCGCGGTTGGGTGCACCGCGACATCAAGCCGGAGAACGTGCTTGTGGGCGATGACGGTCAGGTGAAGCTGATCGACTTCGCGATCGCCGCCCGGGCCTCGGGCTTGCTGGGCAGGCTGCTCGGCGGCAAGACGCCCCC
>JBJOHE010000447.1:0-11505 GCA_046047895.1 Planctomycetota bacterium
TCGACCGCAACCGAGATCGCGGCACCCGACACCGAACCGATGGCCAGTTGGCTGCTTCCCTGGAACCAGGCTGCACCGGTCGCCTCGGCCGACAGGCTCGCATTGCCCCCGGTGGTGACGAACAGCGGCACCGCCGCGGAGCCAATGCCGCCGGCCGAGGCCCGCAGGTCGATCGAGCCGCGGACGTTGCTCACGCCGGCCGAGTCCACGGCAGCCTGCCCGATCGAATCCGCCTGGATCCCCACCAGCCCGTTGGCTTCGATCCGCTCGATCGTCAACTGGCCTGCCGCCCTAATCTGCATCCCGTTGGCCGATGCCGAGAGCACGCCGTCGGCGGCGAGGGCGATGCCGAGCGGGGCCTGCCGGCGCACCGTCACCGCTTCAGCCAGGTACGGGTCGGTGACCAGCGTGCCTGCCGACAGCGTGCCGGGATGCTGCGTCGCAGTCACGACCGCCGCGGCCGAGCCGACGACGAGCGGCTCCCAGCGTGTCGACCGCCCGTAATCCTCGAGGGGCAGAAGCACGTCGGCCTCGGCCGAGCCGAGGAAGCGGTAATAGCCGAAGAAGGCCGGACTGCTCACGAGCACGATCGCGCCCGGAGCCAGGTCGGCAGCCACGTCGCGCACGAGCGAATCGGTCGTGACGGAGAGCGAATCCGCCGCGTTGGACAGCACGATTCCATCCGGGTCCACGGTCGGCTCGATCGTCCACAGGGGGCGGCCCTCGTCATCGACCGCGGAGAAGTCGATGCCGAGAGGGTCGGCGAACGTCCGCGGTGTGGTGCCGATGAACCGCCAGAGGGTGCCACCGCCCGCGACGTGATCGGCCGCGAACCGCTCGAATCGCGTCTGGTCGGCCAGGTCGAGCGGCCCCGCGCCGACCACGATCGGCTGGTCGCCCAGCACGCGGTAGACCGCATACCGCACGCCCACGATGTCGTCCGTGGCAGCCTGGCTGAGGACCGCCGCATCGGCCGCCGCGAGGGCGTCGAAGCCGCCGGCGGGAATCTCGATCGTGACCGTCTCGGCGACGCGGCCGATGTCACCCGCCGCCCGCAGCACCAGGCTCGAGGCGACGACCGCCGGCGTGACGACCAGCGGAATTTCTGGAATGTCCGGCCTCGCCGCATCGGGGGCAAGCAGGGCTCGGACACTCGGTTGCAGCGGATAGTAGTAGGTGTTGAACCCGACCGTGCGGGCGGCCAGGGCCTCGGCGTACTTCGCCGCGGGGCGGCTATAGACGAAACCGGCTTCGGCCCCCGCCTGGCCCAGTTCCCGCACGGCGGCGTGGACGTCGGCCAGCCGTGCCTCCCGCGCGTCGATCGCGGCTTCCGACAGCCCGCTGGCGGCGAGCATCTGCCGCTGCTCGGCCGTGAACTGGAATTCGTCTGCGGCGCCGGCCGAGGCGTGGTAGGTGCTCCAGTAACTGACGTAGTCGGTCTGATCCTCAGTCGCGATCTCCCGTCGTGCCCGGGCCGCGCCGGCCTCGCCGGTGATCTTGAGCAGCGCATCGGCCTGCCTCAGCCCGGTCAGGTCATCCGCCGCCGCGATTCTTCCGGTTCGGTCGATCAGACTGCCGCCGAGGACCTCGAGACCGAGGGCTCCGCCGACGTTCACGGCGGCCGTGGCCGCGAACGATTCGGGCAGGACGAGTTGGAGGTCGCCTTGAACCTCGACCACGTAGCCGCCCGCCGAGCCTCCGAGCTCGAGGCTCAGGCCGGCATCGGCCGCGCCGCTGGTGGCCGAGTCGATCCGGAGCGGGTTGGCCACGCTGCCCAGGCTTCCCGCCCCGACCTGAAGTTCGACGCGGTCGGCGCGGAGCAGCGGAGCCGTAGCGTCGGCCTCGCCGGCTGGCAGGAGCACAGTCCCGGCGGTGTTCAAGGCCAGCCGGCCGCCCGCCACCAGGGCCGGGCTGCCGTCAGTCCGGCGGGCGAGGTCCACGGCGGCGACGGCGCCTCCGTTGGCGAACGTGCTGACGGTCAAGTCCCCACCGGCCGTGGCCGTGAGCGAGATCCGCGCCACGCTCGCCGCCGAGCCGCCGAGCATCACCGCGACGTCGGCGGCGGCGGTGAGGTCCGCTCGGGCGCCATCGTCGAGATACAGCTGGCTGGCCGTGATTCCGCCCTCCGAGGAGCTGGCGGTGAGGCTGCGGAAGTTCCGCACCTCGTCCGAGAAGGTCACGTCCCCCTTGCTGGTGATCGAAATCGCCCCGCCGCCGTTCGAGGGCACCTCGAAGCCGACCGTGATCGGCCAGTCGGCCTTGAGGCTGTGGGTGTAGAAGTCTTGCAGCCCCGTGATGGTCGTCGTCTGGACGTGGAAGGTCTTGCTTCGCAGCCATCCACCGCCGGTGGTCCACTGCCGCGTGGTGGGGAGCCCCGCGGCCGTGGTGCGTTGCTGATAGCCGAGGCCGTAGATCGTGGCGGAGTCGCCCGTGCCGGTCGTCCAGCCGCTCGGCACCCGGGCCTGGAGCCACTCGCCGTTTAGCAACGGAGTGCCGTCGGTGTAGGTCGTCGTGCGGGAGACCGCGTTGATGTCGGGGAGGGTGCCGAGCGGATTGTGCCAGTCGAAGCCGAACAGGTTGAAGCTGCGTTGCTGGTAGCTCTGCACGACGGTCGAGGTCTTGGCCTGCCCCTCGCTCCAGCCGTAGGTCAGGCCGGCCGTCGGCAGATACTGCCGCGTCACCGTCTGGAGCCCGGTCGCCGGGGCCACGGCGGAGGTCGTGGTGCCGCCCGCGAACAGGGTCGCAGTGACGGGGAGGTCGTAGGCTCCAGTGGCCGAGTTGTAGGCGAAGGTGCTCGTGGTGACCGCTCCGTCCGCATACGTCAGGACCGCCTGCGTCACCGGCCGCTCGGGGATCACCGAAAAGCTCCGGTAGGCGAGCGTCTGGGCGGTGGCCGTGCCGAGCGCGATCGCCTGCGAGGGGGCTGCGAGGGTGCCGAGCCGGATGGTCGTGTCGTCGACGCGGATGACCTTGTAGAAACTCCCCGCCGAGAGCCCGCTGACCGGGGTCGTGGAGTCGACCTCGCTCGCTCCGGTGTCGGAGTTCCTGGTGACGCCGTCGATGTAGTCCACCGCCACCGTGTCGCCGGTGGCCAGCCCGTGGCTGACGGCAAACACCAGGCTGGTGCCGCTGACGCTCGCCACCGGCAGGCTCACCTGGGGGGCGTTGGTGATCGTGACCTTGCCGACGACCGGCTTCAGATCCACCACGTCGAGCGCCAGCGCCCAGTCGGACTTGTTGTCGATGGTCAGTCGCGGCTGCCCGGAGAAGGCCAGCACGCGGCCCCCGCCCGTGCTCACGATCTGCCCGGTCAGGCTGATGTCACCCCCGCGGGCCCGGATGGGATCGAGTTCGATCGTCTTCGTGCCGAGGTTGGCGTAGCCGGCCAGGGGAATCGAAACGTTGGCGACCGTGCCGAAGCTGATCCCGTCGATCCCCCCTCCCGCCGCCCGGACGAGCGCCGTGGACCGGGCCGGAGCGAAATCCTCCGCCACCGTCAGGCTGTATTCCGCGACGCCGCTCTGAATCAGGCCATTGACGTTGAGGTAGCGGGCATTGATGGCGATCCGACCGGCCGACACGATGGCGCTGGTGCCCGTGAGCAGACTCGACCGCAGGTCGGCGACGGTCTTAGTCAATGATTCGTCGGGAAGCACGGCCATGCCCCCCGCGGGGTACGTGACGCCCGCCATAGCCTCGTCGAGCACGGTCGAGCGATAGAGGTCGGTGTCGATCTGCTGCCGCGGGTCCCCGCCGACATGAAGCCAGTCGTCGCTCACGAGGCTGAAGTTCGCGCTCGAGAAAATGTCGATCGGCTCGCCGCGGAGTTCGCCGCTCACGATCACGCTGCCGCCGGTGTTGCGAATCCCGATCCGGCCCGACTCGTTGATGATCGAGCCTTCGAGGTAGAGGTCGGGAGGGACGGCCGCCGCGTCGGCGGGAGCAGCGGCAAGCTCAAGCGCCGTGATCGGCACCTGACTGACTACGATTTCCGAGCTCGGTTCCGGCAGGCCGGCGATATCGGTGCCTGAGGCGCCGCCCTGGCGATTCACGTACAGTTTGCCGGGCGTGAAGACCGTGTACCGAGAGACGCCCGCGGCGTCGGTCACGACCGTCCGCAGCCGGCTGTCGTTGATCTGCATGTCGCGGCCGACCATCAGGATCGGGAGCACGTTCGCGACGTTGATCGTGGCGGAAGCCGCCACCTGGATGGTCGTCGGCACGGTCGCCGGTGCCGGAATCAGATTGGTCGTGCCCGACGTGATGGCTCCACCGGTGCCCAGCGCCTCGAGGAACACCGATCCAGGTGCGGCCGTCAGCCGCGGCAGGACCACCGCCAGGGCCGAGCGGTTCTCGGCAATCACGCCCGAGGCATCGACGAACCCCAGGTCCATCGCCTGCTGGAAGATCTCCTGTCGCTGGGCGAGATAGCGGGCCTGCGTCGAGGGCGAGGCGACATACTCGGCGATCAGAGCCGTCAGCGACCGGTACAACTCGGCCAGATCCGCCCCAAGGTCGCGAACCTCGAGCTGCGGCCGGTTGGAGGAATCGGCCCAGACCGAGGCCGGCAGGATCACCGCGACGGCATTGCTCAGGCCGTCGGCCCCCGTCGGGGCCGGCAGCACGTGGTATTCGTAGGCGACGGACGTCGAGAATCCGAGCGCCGACTTCTCCGCGCCGGTGAGCACATGGCCGTCGGCGAGCGGAGCCGTGAACCCGCCCGTCTCGATCCCCAGGGAGCCATTCAGGCTTTCCGCCGATGCCCCGTGCGGAACCACCCGGATCTGGAGGTCGTGGTTGAGGCCCGCCACGACGCGGGCGGTGTCGGCGATCGAGATCGTATTGGTCGTGGTGTCGGTCGTCGTGATCGTGCCCGGAATGGGCGCGAAGGCGAGGATCCGAACCGTGGCCGACGCCTGACCGCGGAGGGTCCGCTCGTCGGTGTCGTCGTTCTCGACGCCGGTTCGGGTCTGGCCAGCCCCGGCACCGCTGTCGGTGGTGGACTGCACCGTTGAGAACGCGTCGCGGGCGTTGATCTCGACGTTGCCTCGCGACAGGACGGCCGCTGTGCCCTTCAGATCGACGGCGTTCGTGTCGGCCGTGACGGTGGTCGCGAAGCCCGGCGTGATGCCGACGATGGACGTGGTGATCTGGGCGTCGGAATAGGTCGAAAGGATCGCCGGGACCCCGGCATTGCTCTGCCCGGCCCAGAGCCTGACCCGATCACCCGTGATCGTGGCGGCGTCCAGCTCGATGCGGTTGGTCGGCCGGTTGGCGGCGGTCGACTCGACGGCACCCACCCCCACCGCCCCGGAAAAGGCCGAGCTCGACGCGCTCACCAGTCCGTTCCCGGTAGCGCTCACGAGCACCTCGCCGGCATCGTTGGTGATCGAACTGCGGCTGCCCGCGCTGACGGTCGCGGTGGCGTTGTTTCGCACCGCCGACCTCGAGCCGGCCGCCGCCACCAGGCTGATCGCGTCGAGGAGTGCGTAGTCCGTCGCGACCACGTCGTTGTCGGCCTGGATCGTCAGGGTGCCGGGGGCGGCGGTCGTGCCCGTGGCCCGCACGACGCTCGACGAGCCGAAGCTGACCGAGCTGCCGAACGACCGGGTGTCGTCTCCCAGGAGGGTCGAACTGCCGCTGCCAACGCCGGCGACGCTGCTGCTCAGCGGCACCGTCACCGCCTCGACGCGAACATTGACGTCGGTCGTCTGCGTGGAGTTGCCGTCGGGATCGGGCGTGTCGTCCTGCTGATCGACCCCCGACCCGCCGAACCGGTTCTTTTCGAACGCGTTCCGGGCGTGGATCTGCACCGCGTTGCCGACGATGCTGCTACTCGAGCCGACGTCCACCAGGCTCTGGCTGAAGACCTCGTTGACGAGAGTGACGCCGGCGCCCGCGACCCCGATGAATCCGGCCGCCACGGCGATCCCGAAGCCGCGCGAGTCGACCTGGCCATCATCGCCGTCGGCCGAACTCTGGTCGGCGAGACTCGTGACGGTGACGGACTGGCTGGCCTCCAGCGACGCCCCGCCACCGATCCTCGTGCGGGTCGTCTGATCGGTGCGGGTGGTGGAGATGGCCCCCGCCCCGGCCAAGGCCACCGCCCCGATGCCGGCCGCCGACGAGATCGCGTCGGCGATCACCTCGTCTTCGGATTCGCTGGAGACCGTGATGTTCTTGGCCCGCAGCTTGGCGTTGCCGGCGACCGCTGCCTCGACTTCCGCCGGTGCGGCATCCGACAGGACGGTCGTGCTGCCCAGTCGCGAATTCGCGACCATCTGGCCGATGCCGACCCCCACGGTGCCGGCGGCGGTGGCGGCCCCGATCGCCTCCGTGGAGATTCGATTGCTCCCCTTGGCATCCACGACGATGGCGTCCACCGCCTCGAGGGTGCCGGCGGCCTGGGCGAGGACCGTGGTCGTGATGGTGGCGTCGGCCTGGTTGACCAGCACGCTGCCGGCGGACAACAGGCCCACCGATGCGGCCACGCCGCGGGTGCGGGTCGTCCGCACCAGTTCGTTGCTCGCAGCCGTGATCGCGAGGCTTCCGGACGACCAGAAGGCCGGATCGCTGCCCGTGACGGTCGCGGCGACCGCATCGGCGATCGTGTGGTTGACGGTCGCCGCTCCGACGGCCCCGCTCAAGGCGCCGCCCGCCACGGTGACGTTCACGACCTGGCCGTCGATCGTGGTACCGAGCGTGACGGCCTCGACCTTCAGCGACGCCGAGTGGCTGCCGCCGGCCGCCGTGGCGCTGACCGCAAATCGCCTGGCATCCCGAGCGGTCAGGACCAGTCGCCCGGGCACGGCCTCGTCGAGTTCGATCCGGAGCGCGGCGGCCACGCTGGCATTCGCCGCCAGGGCCGCAGACCCGGCCTTGGCGACCGAGGCAGCCAGGGCCGCGCCCGTCAGCGGAGCCCCCGCGGCATCCTGGAAGTGGCTGGTGGTCAGCGTGACCGGAATCGTGATCGCCGCCGGCGGCAGCGCGGCGGCGCGATCGAGCCAGACCGTCAGCGCGAGGGAATCGCCGGCAGCGTAGCCGCCCAGGAAGTCGATCTCCTGCCGATCGACGGCGGAGCGGCTGGTGTCGATGCTCGTGACGGCGAGTCCTCCCGGCCCGGTGGCGACCGGCTGGACGATCGTGGCCGACAGGTCGAACACCACGCCGGGGTTGAGGGCCTGCGCCTGGAGGCGGGGCGTACCGTCCACCACCACCGACGAGAACCGGACGATCGCCGCGGATCCGGTGGTGAGCCCCGCCTGGGCGTTGAGGACCTGAACCAGCCCGGCGACCAGATCGCCGGCCGACGTCGATGCCGGAAGCAGATAGCTGACCCGCACCGTGTCGCGGCCCGACGATGCGACTTCGATCACGAGCTGCCGACCGGTCCCGAACGCGAGTGCCGCGGCGCCGCCCGCCTCCCAGCCCACCTGGACGGTGGCCAGCGCGGAGTTCGCCTCCTGGCTGGTGGTTCGGATGAAGACCGGATCGATTGCCCGGATGACGTTACTCGAGAGCTCGAACGCCTCGCCGGCGCGGGTCGCCGTGACGAGGATCCGGCCGGCGTTGGCCGGATCGACGGTGGCGGTCACGAATCCGTCGCTCCCCGTGCCCACGCCGGGCATTGCATTGATCGCGGCGATCAGCGCCGCGCGACGGTTCGCAAGCCCGCTCGTCGCGGTGGTCACCGGAACGAGAATCTCGTGCGCCGCATCGGTGGCGAGCAGCCGGCGGCGAACCAGCAGCCGCAGCACATCGCCGTCGAGGAGCGTGCCGTCGAGGTCGATCGCGGCCTGTTGGGCCACGGCCGCCTGCGTGAGGGGGGCGTTGGGCACGAGCGTCGTGGTGACCAACGTCGCGGGCCGGGCCTGGGTGAAGGGCGTCAGCCGGCTGTCGAGCGCGAAGGGCGTGCCCGGAGCCGCGGCCGTCACGAGGAGCATGCGGTCGTCGGCGCCGGCCGTGGCCACGACCGACTCGAAGCCCGCCCTCGCATTGACGGCCACGACCAGCTGGTCCCGGAGCAGTGCCACCGCGGCCGGCGTGGAGGCGTCGGCCGTCACGTCGTAGTCCAGAAACACCGGCTGGGCGGCACCGGCCGGGGTCAACGCGAGCCGGATGCGGTCGCCGGCGACGTAACTGTCGGGCAGGCTGACCGTGGTCACCTGCGCCTGCGCCACGAGCGTGATCTGGTCGTTGACGACCGACACGGTGCCCGTCGCGGCGGTGGAGGAGATCGCGGCGTCGAACGTCGTGCCCTCCGCGCGGGCGGTGAGCACCGCCACGCCGTCGGCCGTCGTCACACCCAGAAAGCTCAGGCCGCCCTGGCTCGTCGTGCTCGCCGCCACCAGGAGGCTGTGGAGGTTGCCCCGGATGTCGTCGAGCGATTCGGCCTGGCTGTTGTCCGAGCCGCTCGACATCACCGTGTAGGTCAGGGAGACCGGCGTCGCGGCGGCCGCAACGCCATCGCTGCGGGTGACGACCAGCGTGATCGTGTCGCCGATCGCGAAGCTGCCCGCGATCGTGATCCGGGCCCGATCGCGAATGCTGTCTCCGACCACGTTCGGCGTCGTCTGCTCGGCCTTCACCGCGGCATTGGACGGGGGAATCGACGTGTCGACCCGGAACGCCTGGGTGGCCGTGAGGCCGCGGAACACGAGCTGTGGTGTGTCCCCGCTGGACTGATCGACCACGGCCACGAAGGCTCCGACCCCCGAGGTCACGGCCTCGCGGTCAGCCATCAGCCCGGCGAGGTCCTCGAGGATCGCCGCGTGGCTCGTGCGGCCCTCCGCGACCGTCACCGAGAACGACCGGGCGTCTCGTCCCGCCTGGGTTGCGACCGCGAAGCCCTCGCCCGCGGTGGTGGCCGTCAGCCTGATCGATCCCGCAGCGGTCCCGGCCGTCGCCGTCAGGTAGTCGAGCCCCGCCGCCGTGATCGCCGTCAGCAGCTGCTGCCGGACGGTGGCGAGGTCGTTGCTCGCCGCCACGATCCGAACCGTCGTGACGTCGTCGGAGTCGGCGTCGGGATTGATCGCCACCGTGAGCAGCAGGCCGGCCCGCACGTCGCCGGAGAGGGTCAGCGTCTCGACCTGGGCCGCCTTGAAGCCGGCCGTGTCGCTGCTCCGGGTCGTCGTGGCCCGCACGAGCCGCGGCTGGCTGGCGGACGTCTCCGGGTCGAGGGCCTGGAGCGTGAGCGTGACCGTGTCGCCCACGCGGAAGGGCCCGGACAGTCGCACGGCCTCTTCCTGCACGGCGGTGCTGGTGTCGCCCGCAACGAGCTCGTCGACCGTCGGTGTGACCGTCGAGGCCCCAGCGGGGGCCGCTGCGGCCGTCGACACGCTGACGAGGTAGGCGTCGCCCGCCGCAAGTCCCGAGAGCAGGATCACCGCTCCGTCCGCGGGGTCCGCCGCCACCTGAAGGTAGGCACCCGCCCCGGTCGTGACTCCCGCAACAGCGGCCAGAGCCCCGAGCAACCTGTCCCTCACCCGGCTCCGCGCGGCCGCGTCCCCGAGCGTCCCGCCAGCATCATCGACGAGATCGGCGGCCTCGACGGTGGAGGTGACGACCGTCTGCGTGCCGCTCGCCGCGTGGGTCAGGGTGACGCCGAGCTGGCTGCCGGCGACGAAACTTCCCGACAGCGTCAGTCGGTCTTGCTGGAGCGTCGTCCCCTGGGCGGGCGCCGCGACCTGCAGCCGCCCGATGAGGGGATCGGTCGCGGACGCGGTGAGGACGAACGCGACGGCTGCGGATCGCCCCGTGAGCGTGATCCGGCCAGCGTCAGCGGTCGCCGTGACGAAACTGCCTGCACCCGCGCCGACGCCGGTCGTCGCATTCACGAGCTCGGCGATCTGCGCGGCAATGGCTGCCTGGCTGGGATCGGTCACCGTGAGCCGCACGGTGGTGGTCGCATCCCCCTGGGCGAACGACAGAGTGACCTCGTCGCCCACGTCGTACGTCCCGCCCACGGTCAGCCGGTCGAGCTGGGTGTCATTGGAGTCTGCGTCGGCCGAGCGAATCGAATCGTGTTCGATCGTCTGCAGGTCGGCCCGCCCGGCCCGCACGGTCACCTTGCCGCTCACCGTGGCCGCGATCTGGTTGCCGATCGTGCCCGTGACATCGGCCCCACCACCGGCCAGGGCGAGGTCGCCGATTGCGACCGAGACGGGTGTCGAGGCGGCGTTGACACGCGTCTGCGTGTCCTCGGCCCGCACGGCGAGATTCCGCCCGGCGACGACCAGACGCGTCTGGTCGCCACCGACCGCCGCCCCTGTCACAAGGGCCCGGTTGACGTTGTCGACGACCGTCGTGGTCGTGGCCGCCGCGATCGACACGGCCACGTAGCCGCCGGAGACCGCGGCCGGCACGAGATACTGGTCGCTCTCGTTGTTCGTCTTCGAGAGGATCGAGAGATCGCGAGCGGCCAACAGATCGGAGTTGGCGGTCGAGGCCTCGACATCGTAGGCCATTCGGGTCCGACTCGTGCCCCCGGCGCCGGCCGCCCCCGCGCCGATCGCGATCGCGACCGCGGACGAAACCGGCACGGAGGTGAGCGCACTCGCCGCCCGTTGGTCGGCCGTGATCGTGATGTCGGCGTTGACGCCCGTCGTCCGCAGCCTCGACTCCCGTACCGTCGCGGTCAGGTCGGACCGCTCCGTCGCGTCGAACGTAGCGACCCCGATCCGGTTCTCGGCCACCGTGGCCCCCACGCCGGCAGCCGCTCCGCCCAGGCCACCTGCGACCGCAGCGGACACGGCCACCACCTCAGCCGTCACCCGTTGGTCGTTGCCGGTCGAGACCGAGATCGTGCCCGACGAGGTCAGGTCGACATTGGAGACCAGCGACCGCAGGTTGCCGGTCAGCGTGTTGAATGAGTTCGCGCCGCCCCCGGCCAAGGCGACACCGGCGCCGATCCCGACCCCGATGCCAAGTGCGACCGCCGCGGCGCTGGACGTCGCGGAAATGTTGGCCTCGGCGTCGCCTGCCTTCAGCTTGCTCGCCGAGAGGGTCAGGCTTCCGACCCGGGAGCCGGTCGCGACGTCGGCGAGGACGACGTCGACGTCTTCGTCGAGCAGGTTCTCGCTCAGGCTCGCCCCGATCGCTGCGCCGACGCCGACGGCCACCAGTCCCCCGGCCAGACCCGCGCCGAGGGCGGCGCCGAAGGCGGTGGAGTCGATCCGCGAGCGCTGGACGGCGGTGATCGAGACGTCGCCCGCCACCAGCATCCGGCCGCTGCCCCCGGCCGTCTGGGCGGTGTTGGAGTTGGACGTGTTTCCGTCGAATCCGGCCAGTTGAGAGATCCGAATCTCGTTGGTGGCATTGCTGCCCGCGCCGGCCAGCCCGACGCCGACGCCGACGATCCCCCCCCCGATCCCGACCGCCGCAGCCACGGCCCCGACGTCGGCCGTGATCGAACTGGTGTTGTCGGCCGAGATCGTCAGGCTGCCGCGGGTGAAGATCGCGGTGTCGTTGACCAACGCCTGCAGGAGGTAGCGGTCGCCTTGCCCG